>JALHUE010000279.1 GCA_022866145.1 Anaerolineales bacterium
CTCTGGCCTGTCGGCCCTGCAGGATTCGTTCTTCCGTCCCCTGATGCCCATCCTCTCGCCGGCGGAGATCTTCACCCTGCCGACCGAGAAACCTTCGCCTCCGACCCAGGCGCCCGCAGCGCTGCCTCAACTACCCGCCGATCCGCGGGCTGAGGAAAGCCTGACCACGCTCATCAACACGATTGTGCCGGCCTCCGACAAGCTGGAACTCAAGGAGCGGCTGGGCGGCATTGCCAACCCGCCGCGCATCGTGGCTGAGACGGCGGCCCCGATCCCCGTCGGAACGGTCAAGACCTTCTGGGGATCCAACGTCGACACCGACGAGCAGTTCCAGGCGGATCTCGAGATGGTCTACGCCACCGATCACGTCTACTTCTGGGTTGAGAAGGGCGTGGACTTCGAGATGGGCGACGTCCGAGACCTGGTCGATGAGTTTGAGAGCAAGGTCTACCCAACCAACCGCGAGTTCTTCGGGAGCGAGTGGACGCCCGGCGTGGACGGTGATCCGCATCTGTACATGGCCTACATGACCGGCCTCGGGGACTCGGTTGCCGGGTACTTCTCGTCCAACGACAGCCTCTCGCGAGCGGTGAACAAGTACTCAAACGAACACGAGATGTTCTTCCTCAATGCAGACACGCTGCCGCTGGATGCGCCTTATGCCCACTCAACCCTTGCGCACGAATTCCAGCACATGATCCACGCCAACCTGGATCCCAACGAAGAGAGCTGGGTGAACGAGGGGTTCTCCGAGCTCGCCACGTTCATCAATGGCTATGACCCAGGTGGGGCGGACTACTATTTCGTCCAGAACATGGATCTTCCGCTCACCTTCTGGCCTCCCGACACCGATCTGGCACACTACGGGCAGGCCTTCCTGGTGATGGCCTACTTCATGGACCGCTTCGGCTCGGACGCCACCCAGGCGCTGGTGGCCCAACAGGCCAATGGGCTCGACTCGATCGACAAGGCGCTGACGCAGGCGGGCGAGGTCGATCCAGAGACTGGCCAGCCGCTGCGGGCCGAGGATTTCCTGCTCGACTGGGCGGTGGCCACGCTGCTACAAGACGGCAGCGTCGGGGACGGCCGCTACTACTACCCCTCCTATCTCTCCGCGCCGGCGGCATCAGTCGACGAGACAGTGAGCGATTGCCCGTCCAGCCTGCAGAGCCGCGACGTGAACCAATACGGCGTCGACTTCATCGAGATCGACTGCCGCGGGGACTACCGCTTGAGCTTCGAGGGACCGGCAGAGATACCGGTGATCCCGACGGAAGCCTACTCGGGGGACTATGCCTTCTGGTCCAATCGCGGCGATGAGTCCGACATGACGCTGACGCGGGCCTTTGACTTCACCGATGTGACCGGCCCGATCACGATGGACTACCGGCTGTGGTACGAGATCGAGGACGGCTGGGACTTTGTCTACCTGGTGGGCTCGACCGACGGAGGAAAGACGTGGGAGATGGTCCGGACCCCCTCTGGTACCGACAAGGATCCCTTCGGCAATTCCTACGGCTGGGGGTATACCGGCAATAGCGGGGGCGGCGAGCGCGGCGAGTGGATCGAGGAATCGGTGGATCTCTCTCAATTCGCCGGGGAAGAGGTCCTGCTGCGCTTTGAGTATGTTACGGACCAGGCGGTCAACGGGGAAGGCCTGATGGTGGACGACCTCAAGGTCGACGCCGCCGGCTATCAGGCCGATTTCGAGGCGGACAATGGCGGCTGGGAGCCGGCAGGGTTCGTCCGGCTGTACAACCGCCTGCCGCAAACTTTCCGCCTGGCGCTGGTCGAGTTTGGTGATCAGGTTCGGGTGACGGAGATCCCGCTGGAAGGCGGGCGGCGCGGCGCGATTGACCTCAGCGTGGGGGACGCAGTGGACCGCGCAGTCCTGGTCGTGATGGGGGCCACGCGCCACACCTGGCAGCCGGCGGAGTATCAGTTCGCCCTCGAGGCCCGCTGAGCTACCGACGCCTGGCTTCAAGAC
>JALHUE010000280.1 GCA_022866145.1 Anaerolineales bacterium
AGGATGACCGAGACCGCCGTCAGGGCGTCATAGCCGACGGCGATCAGGGCGGCGATGATCAGGGGGTAGAAAGCCAGCGACTCCTCGGCCATGCCGTACGACGTGCCGCCGGCGGCGAAAACGACCATCAAGATCGTGATCTACAGCTTGCCCTTGCTGCCCAGCGACCGCACGACGGTGTTGATACCAGCATCGATCGACCCGGTCTTCATCGTCACGCCCAAGAACCCGCCGATCAGCAGGATGAACAGAGCGACGTCGATGGCGCCCTACAGGGCGCCAGAGTTGTAGACGTTGATGTAGCCGGTGTCATCCTGGATACCGTACATGCCGTTGATCGGGGCCAGGATGGCGTCGCGCAGCCGCTGCGGATTGGGATCCACGGTGTGATAGGTCCCGGGTATGGGAGCGCCATCCGCATCGACGTCGTACGACCCTGCCGGGATCACAAACGTCAGGATGGCCACCACAACGATCAGCAGCGCCAGGATGGTGAAGGCCGAAGGGAAGTGGAAACTGCGCTTCTTGGTCGGGCTGGAAGTTTCAGCGGTCATCTACTCCTCCAGAATTGTGGTCCGGGCCTGGCGACGGCCACCGGGGCTCGCGCTGCAGGCCTTCGGATCATGGTTACTCCCCTTTGGATCGTATGGGGAGCACCCTCTGCGGGGGAGGGGGTCTCGCAGAGATCAACCGATAATAGGGTCAGGTCCGTGTCGTACAGGTGCTGGAGCAGGGAAATCAGCGCCGTCTGGTCTGGGAAGACACCTCGGATTTCCGTGGCTTGGCATCCAACCCGTGGCAGGGTTTCGGCCGATAGGCCGCCGCCGTTCATGTCCCGCAGGCCTTGGGGGACGGCGCCTCGGACTCGAACTGCGGTAGTTTGCCGGCTCGGACGAACGAAAGGGCAAGGAAGTCTCAGGCATCGCCCTCTTCCTAAAGGCAACGGGAGATGCCTAAGTGTACCAGAGCGATTAGGCCCGCCGGTCATCCTACCAAAGGTATCAACCCCCCGCCCCAGGGTCCATCGACACAGTCGGCTGCGGACCCCTGTCCACGGGGTTTTTGGGCGTTATGGCCACCCGATTCTAACTCAAGTTTCGGGGCGTCCGGAGCTCTGTCTCGGCTCGCCTCGCTGGCGCGGGAGCCCAACGGAGCTGCTATTGGGTGGAGCAGTCTCTGTGTCGGTGGCGAAGCACCGGTCGCCCCAGGGCCAAAGGGACCAGGGAGGCTCCTAACGCGGTCGCCCAGGCCCAAGCCGAACGGGCAGGCACAAGCTGGGCCTGCCCGTTCGGCAGATTGGGCGCTGGGTCTCCAATGGTCACAGGTTCTTCTTCGAAGCCTAGCCTCCGAAGGAGCCCATGATGACGGAGCTAGCCTTGTCCGAGTTCTTTACGGCTTGGCGGCAGGCGGCGGGGCGGCAGGCGGAGCAGTCGAGCCCGGCACCCCGGCCGGAATCCGGTGGCGGTTGGAGGCACCGGCGGCGCCGACGCTGGCGAGGTCCAGGACGACGGCCAGGCCCAGCCACAGATAGTCGAGCCCGCTGACCCGGCCGACGCCTTGAACGAGGATCAGCCACATCAGCGTTGTGAACGGCAGGAACAGGAACCCGAGACACGGCATGATCCACCCACCGAAGGCGGCATTAAAGGCGAGCGGACGGCCGATCCAGGCGAAGAGCAGGAAGAAGCGCGAGAAGCCGGCGACGGCGCCGGTCAGACAACCTGAGGTGCTGGTGTTGGTACTGGTGCTCATTGCATCTCCTCCGTAGGGTTGAATGGCTTAGGGAAACAGCATTCGACGATTGGGTACGGGAATCTGCGTCCTCCTTCCTCACCCCATCCGCCAGAAGGCAGCTGGGTCAAAGCGCTGACGGGGCCTGGCTAGGTCTCGGGGCCCTGAGAGCTTGCGTCTCGCTGTTCGAACCGGCGCGTCCGCACGACGCGCAGGCGGTCCAACAGCGCCAGCAGGATGCTGACGCCGTTGATCACGTAGATGATCGTGAATAGCTTGGCGATCGGTGTGGTTGGGACCAGGTCGCCGTAGCCCACCGTCGCCAGGGTGATCACGCTGAAATACAGCGCGTCGAACAGGCTCCACCCTTCGAGCCAATGATAAACCAGCATTCCCATCAGCAGGGCGCCCGCTGCCCACAGCAAGATCGAGCGCGAACCCCGGTCCTGGATCACATCCACCAGGAACATGTTCCGTAGGGGCCTCATCCGGGCAACGCCGTGCTCCACGGCCTCGGCGTTCCCAATCGCACGGGGTTCTGCCTTCCGGCTCATCCTTGATCGCACTTCCGTCTCGGGTGTGTCTCGGCCTAGGACCCGTCTCCGACGGCTGGCGGGGCCCCTGCCCCTAATCGCCTCGCCGTTGCCATCAGGACAGGCAACACGGCGATGGCGCCAACCAGGACAAACGCAAGGGTGTTTGTGCCCGCCAAGATCTTCGGGCTGACGACGAGGGCGGCCGATAGGTTGCGCTCCCCCGTCCTGAGGCCCATGGCCCTACGTACCGAAGGATCATGCCCGCCCAGAACAAGACCAAGTATCGCCGAACCGGCGACAAACAGCAAGAGCGCCAGGATGCCGCCCGTGCCGATCAGGGTCGGTTTCTTCGACACGTTCAGCCCCGGGCCAACGACCATCCGGACGAGGATCGCCAGGCTGGAGGACCTTTGCCATCGTCAGGCTGAGGCCCATGGCCAGCCTGCTGGTGACGACGAACAGCAGACCGGAGAGTTGGGCGATAGCTGCGAAGAACTCGGCAAGAGTCAGCTCGTTCTCCTTCGTCTCAATCGAATGGTGTCATCCCCGCGATTAGCGCTTCGCCTCGGGCTGCGAACCCCGGAGGGGATCCCGAAGGGGAAGCGGCGATCCAGGCCTGCGCAGCTACGCACCCGAGAACCCCGTTTTCCATCCACGCTTCATGATCCCCGGCGTGCGACGCGGGTGCAGGCCGGCTTGTCGCAGCCTGCACCTTCCCATGGAACTGCGAGAATGAGATTGGCTCCCCGTCACCCCCGCGCGAAGGCTGGGGTTCCGGCTTGCGCCTCAAGCTGTCAACGACCCGGACCTGGGCGTCCCCGGCCGGGCCCTGCCGGGCCGGGCCCAAGAGGCCCCCCAGGGCCCCCAGGGCCCCCCGGTCCGCCTGGGCCACCGGGCCCGCCTGGGCCCCCCGGGCCGCCTGGCCCGCCGGGTCCACCCGGGCCAACAGGCCCCGGACCCACCGGCCCCGGGCCCACCGGCCCTGGGCCCACCGGCCCCGGACCCACCGGCCCGCGCCGCCGCCGCGCAGAGAGTGTTCTGTGGATTGTGTTGGATTCCATGGTTAGGGGCCTCCTTTGCATCGGCCGGCGTTTCCAGCCGAAGAGAGCTGCCGGGACCTTGGCGGACGAAGTGCTCGGCCTCACCGGGTGCAAGGCCCGCTTGGGCCTGCCGCCGAGTCCCGATCCATGAGTCCGGCGTCCTGGGTCCGCTGGACCGGGCATCCGTGATGGAAGGGTCCCCGGCTTCCTCGAACGGCCGACGATTGCCATCCGCCGTCTTTCGTGATGACAGGAGGTGCCGCGCCTTGGACCCGCGAGACCGTTGGTATTATACGCCGCCTCGGCCGCCCTGTCCCAGGCCCGAAGGCCATAACTGTTCGCGTCTGCCCCGTGGAAGCGCTCCGCATCGCGCTTCGCACCCCGGAGGGGTCCCGAAGGGGAAATGGGGGTCCAGGCCTGCCCGGGTTCCGAAGGCCGGGGTACCGCACCACTCCGCCCGCCCCGTTCGCTTCGGGTGACTCCGACTTACTCGGGAATGACGCCCCTTTCTCGTCGCCCCCGCGAAGGCGGGGGCCCAGGCGTTATGCAATCTGATCGTACAAGTCATTCCATTCCTGGTTCGACTCTTCGATGAGGCGCAGCTTCCATGTTCGTTTCCATTTCTTCAGTTGCTTCTCCCGCGTGATTGCGGCCGTTGCAGTGTCGGCGGCCGCGTACCAGACCAGGTCGTGAACGCCGCACTTCTGCGTGAAGCCATCAACAGCATCGTTCTTGTGCTCCCATACCCGTCGAATGAGATCGTCTGTCATTCCGACGTAGAGGCTGCCATTGCGGCGGCTGGCCCGGATGAAGATGTAGTACTGCCTCATTCCTCATATTCCCGCACCGCTGCGCTGCGGGTGTCTTCGACTTTCGCGGAAATGACCTTCTCTATTGTGTCACCCCCGCGGAGCCGGGGGCCCATTCCCGCCGCTTCTAATCCTGGATTCCCGCGCAAGCGGGAATGACAAACTCTCCGTAGGTCGCCCCGCGGAGC
>JALHUE010000281.1 GCA_022866145.1 Anaerolineales bacterium
ATTCGGATGCGGCGGGTTCAGCCGGGGGGGCCGCTTCCGGCGCCGTTGGCTGGGGCAGCGGCCCGGGCGGAGCCACTTCGGGCGCCGTTGTTGGGGCGGCTCCCGGCGCGCAAGCAGCTATAAGCAGGGCGACCACCAGCACTAAGGTTGCAGAACGCGTCACGGGCCATCCTCCCTTGGCAGACCGCGCGGAATCGCGCTGGGTGTCTCTTTGACGCCACAACATACCACCGTTTCCTTATGGTTGGGTTAATGTCCACCTCACTACCGGATGTCCGCCTCTCACCCTTGGCTGGCCCCGACTCCGGCCACCCGCTATACTCAGCATGGCTGGATGCCAACTGGGGACTGCCGACCCAGTCGGCCGAACGCGCTCGGCCCTTCCGGCATCCACCAACTGGATGGGACCCACCCCCCGCCTGAGAGGTCCGTATGAGCCAAGCCCTAGTCGAATGCATCCCCAACTTCTCTGAGGGTCGTCGCCGGGAAGTGGTCGACGACATCGCCGGCGCGATCTCCGGCACGCCGCGGGTGCGCGTGCTGGACGTCCACATGGACGCCGATCACAACCGCTCGGTGATCACCTTCGTCGGGCCCCCGGACGGCGCAGCCCAGGCCGCCTTCTCTGCAATCCGCCGCGCCGCCCAGCTCATCGACTTGAACCACCATCAGGGCGAGCACCCGCGCATTGGTGCGACGGATGTGGTGCCCTTCGTCCCCCTCTCCGGGGCCAGCATGCAGGATTGCATCGCACTGGCCCGCTCGCTCGGCGACCGCGTCGCCAGCGAGCTCGGCATCCCCGTCTATCTGTACGAGGCAGCCGCCACCCGCCCGGAGCGCGTCAACCTGGAGAACCTGCGCAAGGGGGAATACGAGGGCTTGAAGGCGGCCATCGAGAGTGACCCGGATCGGGCGCCCGACTTCGGGCCGAAACGGCTCGGGCCGGCCGGGGCGACCGTGATCGGGGCGCGCACTCCGTTGATTGCCTACAACGTCTACCTGACAACTGACGATGTCCAGATCGCCAAGAAGATCGCCTCTGCCATTCGCCAGTCATCGGGTGGGTTGCCCCATGTCAAGGCCCTGGGGATGCTCGTCGACGGCCGCGCCCAGGTATCGATGAATCTGACCAACTACCCACAGACGTCCATCGCCAGGGTGCAAGAGGCCATCGGGCATGCGGCGAAGGAGCTGGGCGTCGAGATTCATCACGCCGAACTCGTTGGGCTGGTGCCCCAGCAGGCGCTGATCGATGCCGCCCGCTGGCATCTGCAGTTGGACCCGTTCCATTCCGATCAGATCCTCGAGAACCGCCTGTACTCCGCCGCAGGCGCCTCCCCGGAGGCTTCGTTCGTCGACGCCCTGGCGGATGGCACGCCCACCCCGGGTGGCGGATCGGCGGCGGCCCAGGCGGGCGCCATGGCGGCGGCCCTGGTAGCGATGGTGGGACGACTGACGGTCGGCAAGAAGAAGTACGCCGACGTCGAGAGCCGAATGGAGGAGATCATCGACCAGGCGGAAGGGCTGCGCCGGTCGCTGCAGACCGCAGTCGAGGCCGACTCGGCGGCCTTTGATCAGGTGATGGCTGCCAGGCGTTTGCCGAAGGGAACGACGGCGGAGCAGACGGCTCGCGCCAGCGCTCTCGAGCAGGCCACGCGCCGCGCCACCGAGGTCCCGCTGAGCGTGGCGGAGCAGGCCCGCCAGGTGCTGGAGCTGGCCTGCGAGGTAGCCGAGACCGGAAACGTGAATGCCGCCAGCGATTCCGGATCGGCCGGGGCGCTGGCCCGGGCCTGCCTGACGGCGGCCGGGTTGAACGTGCAGATCAACGCTTCCGGCCTCGAAGACCGGGCGATGGCCCAGGCGTGGATGCAGGTGCTGGAGGAGCTCGAGCGCGGGGCGGGTGAGGCGGAGGACCGGCTGCGCCAGGCAATCCACGACCGGGCCGGTCTGGGCGGGTGAGCGAAGACCAGATTCTGGCATCGCCCAGCTTGAAGCAGCCCAGGCGCGAACGGGCTGGGCGAGCCAGCGGGCGACCGCCGGCGAGCGAAGCGATGCCGGCTGGAAAGTTCGGGGGCTACCAGCCGCTGGCGGCGAACATCCGCTGCAGGAAATCGAGGCGTTCCTCGGCCGTCATCGGCCGCGGCCGAGCGTAGTCCTCGATCAGCCCCGTCAGCAACTCGGTGCTGATGTGCCGGCCATCATAGAACACGTGGCGGTCGACAAACATCTCCCGGTTCTCCATCCGATCCATCTGATCGAAGAACAGGTTTCCCGGTCCGTAGTGGATGAACCCCCCGTTGTAGAACTCGAATCCTTGCGGCTGGTGCGCTTGACTTCCGCTGACGATCACCGCGCCGGCGTCGATGGCGCGGCGGAAGGCCTCTTCCTGGAGTGGCAGCGGGCTCGAGCGATCGGCCTCTCCCCACTGGTAGGTGAAGACTGGCAGATACCCCTCGGCCCGCAGATCGGCGACCACCTGCAACAGGCGCTCGTCGTAGCAGGGTGCCGCGCCAGGAGCGTTGTCTTTGGCCTGGGCATAGCCCGGCCCGGGCGCGTTGCAGCCGATGAACGCCAGGCGGTTGCCGTTGTGCTCGAGGCGCACCGGGCGCAGCGCCTCGGCCAGGTCTTGACCGCCGGCGAAGTAGTTCCAGCCGCGCTCACGATACATGCCGAGTGTGTTGAGGAAGGCCGCCGGCCCCCAATCCAGGATGTGGTTCCCGGTCAGCTCCACCAGGTCGGTGCCGATGTCCTCCAGCAAGCCGATGTTCTCGGGTGCGCTGCAGAAGCGCAGCGTGTCCGAGCCGGGATTCGGCGACGGGCAGTCATCGGCGAAGGCCACCTCGTTGCTGATGTGGGTGATATCCGCGGTGCGCAGCCAGTCTCCGATGTCGCGCGCCGGGTAGGTGATCCCCTTGCCCGCCATGCGCCAGGCGGTGGCCCGCGTCAGGGCCGTCACACCGGTCATGACCAGGCGCGTCAGGCGGGAGGGATCTCGGTTGCTCGCCGGCCACGCCTGCGCCAGCGCTTGTGCCAGCGCCCCCGCTACCTCAGGTTGGCCGCTGACGCCGAGCGATAGGGCCAGAGGATAGGTGGCGGGATCGAAGGCAGGATCCAGCGGAGACTGCCCATCCACCGGCAGCACCCTCCAGCGCGGCTCGATGGCTTCGAACGCCAGCAGCGCCAGCGCCGGCCGGGCCGTCCACGCCTGATCCACGAGCTGCTCACCCGGGACGACGACGACCGCCTCGGACGGCGGGCCGAGAAGCGCCTGGAGCGGAGCGAGGTCCTCGGTGCGAACAAACACTGGACCGCCATCGGGCTGATCCCCGGACCATTTGGCTTGCAGCTGCTCCATGGCTAGGCCTTCCTCCACCGAGGCGAAGGGCGCCGCCAGGGCATACACCCAGCGTGAGACTTCGATCTCGCCTCGCACCTCCGCTCGGAGGTCGGAGGCATCCACCTGACTCGCCGGTTCGACACGGCGTCCGGCGAGGGCCTGCACCCCGGCTACGCCGGGCTGCAGCGAGAGCGGCAGAGCCGGATCAAGCCAGACCCGAACAACCTCCGGCGTCGGAGTGGCCTGCTCCGGGACGAAGGCCGTTGCCGAGGCAGGCGGCACGGCCGGCGGGCTGGCGCCGGACGTCAGGAAGTTGGGGAAGTTGCAGCCGGCCGCCAACAGCGACATTGCCAGGCTGCCGACAAGGGCAGCAGCAAGCCGGGATCGATTCAACCAACGTCGGGTCCGTCGATGGGTATCCATGAAGTGGCCGACACGCACGCGGCCGCAGACGAGCTCTGCCAGCCGACGTGCAATCATATCCTCAATACTCGGTCTCGCGGCTGAGCACGAACACCGAAAGCAGCGCCGCTTCCCCGGATTCTCTCAGCTTCTCGACATCGATCCCGGCTAGAGTGTCGGACGGCAGATGGGCCGAGGCATCCGACCCGTCCCAGCTCAGGTAAGCCGAGGCGGCCTCCCGCCCGCCCATGGGTGCCAGCGTTGGCAGGCCGAAGTGCGTTGTGCGCCCGGTGCTCGTCACCCCGACCCCGACCTTTCCGCCGATCTCCTGGAAGAGCTTCGCCAGCCGGTAGCTCGTCCCCTCACCTAGCGCCAGCTGGTCGCCGCTGCCGGCGCCCACCCCGGTGATTTCCAGGACGGTCTCGACCTCCAGCTGGTTGAAGCCCGTGGCAGCCCCCATGACTTCGGCCACGCTCAGGCTCTCCCAGCGATCCCCCCCCGGCCAGGCGACGAACACCACGGTTTTCAACGGCCTGACCGGGCTCTCCTCCAGCACACGGGCGATCTCGAGCATCGCCGCCACACCGCTGGCGTTGTCGTTGGCACCGGCATACCGGGTGCCATCCGGCCCAACCCCCAGCCCGTCATAGTGCGCCGCCACCATGATGACCAGGCTGTCGAGTCCGCGCGGGCCGGAGGACTCCATCACCGACCCTGTGCCGGGAATGTAGCCGACGACGGTCAGAATATGCTCGCTCAAGTCCTCGACGGTCGGAGCTTCCGCCGAAATCCGGAACGGCGGACCGCGGTCGGTCATGGCCACCTGTCCAGCCTGCAGCCCCTCGGTCAGGGCATCGAGCTCGGACAGGCTGCTGCCGATGGAGCCCAGGATTTGTTCCGCCAGGGCTTGACTGATGTACACCGCTGGCGACCCGTCGCCGAAGCCTTCGTAGCCCGGGTAGGTGACGGAGTAGGCAGAGAGCTTCGGAAACAAGTACTTGCGCTCGAAGGTCCTCGGGTCCGAGGTCACGATGAGGGCTCCCGCCACGCCTGCAACCGGCGTGCGCGCCAGGGCCTCCTGGCGCATTAGGATGATGTCGTCCTCAAGGTCCATTCGCCGCAGCCCATACGGATCCCGGCTGTTCTCCAGCCCAGGATCGGGCCCGATTGCCAATCCCACCACCCGTCCCTCGCCCATCCCGACCGTGGGAAAGTAGTCGACAACCTCGACGAAGTCCTGCCGGTAGACAAAGGACTGCAGCAGGCGGCCTTCGGCATCGAGCAACTCGAGGCGCGGCAGCTCGCTCAGGTGCGGGCGTTTGGTTCCGATGGTCTGGTAGAAGTCGTTCCCGGCCCCGGCCGGGCTCAGGCCGAGGAGGCGCATTTCGTCGGCGATGTACATGGCGGCAGCTGCCGCGCCGCCGGTGCCGCTCTCCCTCCCCTGATAGAACTCGCTCAGGGCGCTGACGTGGGCGTAGGCGCGGTCGGCGTCGAACTTGTTCGCCTCCGGCAGGTACTGCGAGGTCGAGGAGGTTGTTCGCAGAAACCAGAACAATCCAACCCCGGCCAAGACCGCTCCGCCCACAACGACCCGGTTCAGCAGGCGGACAATGCTGACCCGGCTCTCGGCCAGGAATCGGCGCAGGCCTTCACCCCACAGGTTGAAGGTCACAATCGCCAGGAAGAACAGCCCTCCGGGAAACCAACCCATCCACGGGTACCCACGCCACCAATCGCGGATGTTGGCCAGCAGCGCGCTCCACTCGGGCACATCCGACACGTGAACGATGAGCGGCTGCATTCCTCCGCCCTCGGCGATCATGGCCCGGTAGCCGCCGCCGACGAAGATGTTCAGGAAGCCCAGCTCGGCCAGCAGCAGCATCACGGCGCCCATTTCCATGGCGGTTAGCACGATCAGCGAATCGGCCAGGTTCGGCAGGGCATGCCGCGTCAACAAGCGGAACTGACTGGCGCCGATGACGACCGCGCCCTCCATGAAGGGCTCGGCCTTGAGGCGGATCACCTGAGCGCGCACGAATTGGGTGATTTCTCCCCAGCCCACGATGCACAGCGCCACCACGAAGACCCCCATCCCCTGCTGGATCCCAAGAGCCAGGATGACGATCATGGCAAACAGGGTGACCGGGAATGCCGCCCACACGGTCCACGAGGCGGTCACCAGCCGATCGAAGAGCGAGTTCTTCCACCAGCCGGCGGCCATCCCCAGCGCGGTTCCCAGGGTGATGCGGGCAACGACCGCCAGGGCAGCCATAGCCAGCGTTTGTCGTGCCCCAGCCAGCAGCAGAGCCTGGATATCGCGGCCGAGCATATCGCTGCCCCAAGGGAAGGCGGAGGAGATTGCGAACGGCGGCGACCCGATCTCGCCGTCGATCGTCAGCAGATCATGGGTTTCGTAGGGGCTGCTGCGGGTCCAGCTCTCCCCGAAGATCCCCAGCGCCAGCAGGGCGAGCAGGCCGAGCGTGCCCAGGATCAGCGGCAGATTGACGGCCCGCAGCATGGCCCGCCAGCCGCGCCGGGTGGGCTGTTCGGCCGGCCCTTCTTTGACGTCGCCGCTCCAAGACCCCGCGGGCAAGGCTGGCAGCTCCTCGCCGGCCGACCGGCGCAGCCGCGCCCGCAGCCCTTGCAGGCCATTGTGGATTCCCCTGCCCGCCCCTTTGGCCCATTCGACGACGCCGTGACGATCGGAAGTATCGGTGCGGCTGGCGTCCTCCTGGAGGCGCGGATCGAGATAGGGATACAGCCAGTCCAGCGCCCCGCTCAGCAGCATGAAGAATAGGCCGAGCGATACGGTCAGGTCGGTCGCCAGGCTGCTGTTTCCCTCGCGCACTGCCGCAAGCAAGGCCAGGCCGACGCCCAACCACACGAAGAAGTACTCGACGACGGGCA
>JALHUE010000282.1 GCA_022866145.1 Anaerolineales bacterium
GCCCTCAACATCCTGCTGCGCCTGCGTAAGTAGGCCGTGGACACCTCCGATTTCGACTACGACCTGCCGCCCGGCAGGATCGCGCAGCGGCCGGCTGTGCCGCGCGACGCTGCCCGATTGATGGCCTATGACCGTGCCAGCGGCCGCCTTGCCCACCATGTCTTTTCAGATTTGCCGGAACTCCTTCGGCCCGGGGATGTGCTGGTGGTCAACGACACCCGGGTCTTCCCGGCGCGCCTGCCGATGAAAAAGGCGGCCAGCGGCGGGAAAGCCGAACTGCTCCTGCTTCACAAGCTTGACCCGACCACGTGGGAGGCGCTGGCCGGCGGCAAGGGTCTGCGTCCGGGCACCGAGCTTCAGGCCGCAGCCGGCCCGGCGGCCACCATCCTGCGCGACCTGGGCGGCGCCCGACGACTGGTCGCCTTCGAAGAGCCGATTGAGCCGTTCCTGGCCCAGATCGGGCAGGTGCCCGTGCCGCCCTACATCCACCAAGTGCCCGAAGATCCCGAGGACTATCAAACCGTGTTTGCCGAGCCCACCGGATCCGCCGCGGCGCCAACCGCCGGGCTGCACTTCACCCGGGCGCTTCTCGCCCGACTGCAAGCCGGCGGCATCCCAGCGGTCGCGCTCACGCTCCATATCGGGCTGGACACCTTCGCTCCCGTGCTGGAGGCGAGGCCCGAGGATCACGTCATCCACAGCGAGTGGTGCCACATCAGCCCGGAGGCTGCTGCCCGTCTGAATCAGGCGCGGGCTGCCGGGGGACGGGTGGTCGCCGTCGGGACAACCGCCGTCCGTGCACTGGAGACGGCGGCTCGGGCGACCGGCGGAGCCCCGGGCGTCGCCCCCTACACGGGTTCGACCAACCTGTACATCCTCCCTGGGCACGAATTCCGAGTGGTGGATGCGCTGATCACCAACTTCCACCTGCCGCGATCGACGTTGCTGGCGTTGGTGTCGGCCTTTGCCGGCCGGGAGCAGGTGCTCTCGCTCTACCACACTGCGATCTCCAAGGGCTATCGCTTCTACTCCTTCGGGGACGCGATGCTGTTCACGTAGCCCCGGCAGGGGGCTTTCAGGATCAACCCGCATCTTCGGCGGGACTCTGATTTCGGGAGTGCGAGGCCGAGCAGGGCAGATCAAGCTCGGGGCCGTGGTCACGCCCGCGCTTCGCCGCTGTTCCCAACCCGCGGAAGGCGATGAACCTGCCTACACCACCCGGGATGCAGACCCGCGTCTGGTGCCCATCCAAGGGGAGCGGTGCGGGCTGGCGATTGGCAGCTGAGAACGATAAGGTACAACAGATAATGCAATCGTTCGTGAGAACGATTGGAAAGGTGATTGGGATAAGGGCATCCAACGCTCAAGCCGTAGACGAATCGCCACTATGTCTAGCGCACAATATTTCAAAAAGGAGAAATGAAATGGCTAAGAAGCAACTGGTACTTGCATTCTTTGAAAACGAGGCCGCGGCTGATGAAGCGGTGAAGACGATCAAAGCGTGGGACAAGGCGAGCAAGGAAATCAAGCTCGGCTCAATCGGTGTGTTGGTCAAGGATGACAAGGGCAAGGTCAAGACCGCCAAGGTGGGCGCACGCCACACCGCCACTGGTGTGGCTGGCGGCGTCCTGGCCGCTGTCCTGTCCGGGGGCGTTAGCTTATTGGCCGGGGTGGTGGTCGGCGGCGTTGCCGGCGGCTTCTTCCACAAAGGTCTGGGGCTGCCCAAAGAGGACGTCTCCAGAATCGGCGGTGAACTGGACGGCGGCCGCGCGGCTGTGTGCATCCTGGCCGGAGATGACGAAGCCCAAGCCGTGTCTGCCAAACTGACAGAGATCGGCGGCAAGGCGGAAACGCACGAAGTCACAGAAGCGGCGCTCGAAGAAGCCGCGAAGGCGACCGGAGTTGAGACCGGAGCCGCCGCCTGATCCAGCGCTGCGGCTAGCTCTGAGGAAGAACTGAGCAAGAACTGGTGGAGGAACCGGATGCGTTGGCGGTTTATCCACCAGTTCTGTTCATCTCGCCAATTCCCCTCACGGGATTTGTGATTATCCAGGCCTGGCCGTTGCGATCTGCTGGCGCAGCAGGTCGTAGACCCAGATGGCGTCGTTGCCCGCTTCGGCCACGGCCGCCTTGGATATCTCCTTGACCTCTTGACGTCGGGACGACCTCGTTGGCATCGGCCAGCTTTGGGACGACCGTTACCCAGTAGGCGGAGCAATCGTTGGGCGACCGGGGCTTCAGCGGGACAACCGTCTGCTCGGGTTCGCCGGCAGGCGCGGTGGTCAAGACCGTCCCGCCCTCCGTCTCTTCGACGGGTTCCTCAGCGGGGGCGTCCGGTTCTGCAATCGGCACGGGGCGCCTATCGCACAGCTTCTCATCCGGCTTTGCGGCTGCCTCGATCAGGGGCGGGCTTACTGTACGGTCTTCATCGTCGTCGCCGAAGTCTGCTTCGTCCTCAGGGTAATCATCGACCGCCAGCGGGGTGGACGGCGCCAGAGCCGCCAGGCGTTCAGCGCAGCTCTGGGCCCACTTGGAAGAGGGGTCGGGGCGAATGTCGATCAACCTCTTCTTGACCGGCACGACCTGGCCAGGCCCCTTGTGCCACTGGACGGTATCCTCGCGGCGGGAGACGATGATCGGGATGCCGGCTGCGCCCGGGCTCTGCCCCAGGGCGTCCGCTGCGACCTGGATCGCGGCCAGGTTTCGCCGCAGGTCGATCAGGTCACCGGAAGAACCGGGCTTGATCTGCCTCCATCCCGATTGACAGCCCGCCCAGGCTGTGACATACTGTCCAGCACAATTACTTCCTCCTCCTGCCATCCCAATGTAGAGGAGGTGATGCCCATATGAGTACCAGTGGTAGTAGTAGCGCTGCGGCATCCCTCCTCTCGATCGGATGAGGATGCCGCAGCGCAGCAAGGGGCCGAGCCATCGGCCCCTTGCGCCCTTTTCGGCCTGATCTCCCTCCTTCCGGCGACCGGCCCAGCCATCTGACGCATCTCCGGCTTGCCCTCCAGCCTGCAAGCCGTAGGTGTCGGCGTCATCCAGCGACGCCCGACGAACCCGCCCCTCGCTTCGGTCCGAAGAACGCCTGCCGAGATTGCCTGCCGAATCACATATTCCACCCCGGCGCCGGGTCCACCGAGAGCTGGAGGGCAGTGCAAGAGATCGGCGCGGCCGGTGATGAACCTCTCATCCTGCGGCTTCCAGTGGGCAGGCGGGACTCAAGCGCTGGCCGAGAGGGGTGGGCGCAACCTCTGAATGCCTTTGCCCCCTTGCTGGGTTTGAGAGTGGGGATCGGAACTGCAGGAAGTAGTTCGGTGAATTCGGCTGAGGGCCACGGGTTGTTGTCGCCCTGGAGGACGAAGTGGCCACCCTGGCTGTCGCTGATCCGGTGGATGATCGGCCCGAGGCGGGGATGCTGGTAGGCAACGATGTCGCCGACGCCGTAGCGCGGCGCCTGGCGGGGGCGACGACTAGGTCACCCGTCTCCAGCGACGGCTGCATGCTCGCCCCGGCGAGCATCACGTAGGTTGAACTCCCGCCGACGGCCACCGGGGCGAGGGCGGCCCAGAGGGCGAGGGTGAACGCAAGAACGGCCGCCGAACGCACTCGATCACCAAGCGACATGATCCCCGCTATCGGGGGCCCGCCGCGCGGCGGGCCCCTCGGTTCCAGGTCTGGCCTAGTCCGCCGCGACGATGCGCAGCATGGTCGCGCCGGCCGCGGTCACGCCGCTCAGGGAGCAGCTTACGCTCCCCGAGGAGTTGGTGCACGAGGTCCAATTGGCACTGTTGTCCAGCGAAATGTGCACATCGCTGGCCGATGTCGGCGCGATGTTGAAGGTCGTTGCGCTGACATTGGCGGGATCGGCCGGGTGTAGCGTGTAGCTCACATTGGTGATGGTGAAGCCACTGATTGTCCCAGAACCGTCTCTGGCGTAGGTCGTTGCCGGGACCGTGCTGGCTGCGGCAAAGGCATAGACGGCGGCCGACAAGATCAGGACCATCACGATCGCGGCCAGCGTGCGGGGGCGGAAGAGTCTCGACATGATTGCGCTCCTGTTGTTGTTTAAGCCGGCCCGCAATTGCGGGTCCGACCCGGAGCCATCCCACACGAGAACCCCTTTGTGCGATCTTGCGCAGGCCTTACACTCCGGACGATTTCGGTGGTCTAGTCCCGCGGACCCACTCCGATTTGAGATCGCAGCTGGACTCCGCAGGGCCCGAGGCGATAGAGCTCCCAACCAGGTTCACCGGGGACCCTGCCAGGCCCCCTGTACTCCAATGATGCAAGGTTGGAGCCAGTGCGCGGAGAGAATCAAACGACGGAGCCGATACGGAACAGCTCCGTCGATTCGTGGTGCCCCCACGGGGATTCGAACCCCGGTTTTGGCCTTGAGAGGGCCACGTCCTGGGCCACTAGACGATGGGGGCCAGCGCGCAATGCTACCACGCAGCGAGATTCTCCGTCAACGGCTGGTGCCTCTTGCGCTCACCCTCCCAGGTTGACCACAACCGGAGGCTAGTATAATTCCAACCTGTCTTGTCCAAATCCTAGCGCGGAAGGAATCGGTGGACGCGGCCCCAGATCTCTCCCAACACCTGCCGCCTCTCCTCGCCCGGGTGCAGAAGCCCGGGCGCTACACCGGCGGGGAACTGAACCAGGTGGTCAAGGATTGGCTGACGACTCCCCTGCGGGTCGCCCTGGCCTTTCCGGACATCTACGACCTGGGGATGTCCAACCTCGGCCTGGCCATTCTCTACGACCTGATCAACCGCCAGCCGGACATGCTGGCGGAGCGAGTGTTCGCGCCCTGGGTAGACATGGAAGCCCAGCTGCGTTCAAGCGGGCTGCCCTTGTACTCCCTGGAATCAAAACGGGCGCTGTCGGACTTCGATATCCTCGGCGTCTCGCTTCCCTATGAGACGCTGTTCACCAACACCCTCAACCTGCTCGACCTCGGACGGATCCCGATTCGGAGCGCCGATCGCCGGGAGTCGGATCCGCTGGTCCTGGCCGGGGGTCACGCCTGTCTGAACCCGGAACCGATGGCCGAGTTCATGGACGCCTTCGTGATCGGGGAGGGCGAGGAGGTGATGCTGGAGATCGCCCGCCTGGTGCTGAACTGGAAGGCCAGCGGCGCCAGCCGCCAGGCGCTGCTCGGGCGGCTGGCCAAGATCTGGGGCGTGTATGTGCCCTCGCTGTACGAGGTGTTCTATTCCGGCGACGGTACGGTTGACCGGGTGTCGCCCAGCCACCCCGATGCCACATTTCCCGTGTTGAAGCGGATCGTCCCGGTGCTTCCTCCTCCGCCTACCAATTTCATCGTCCCGTACATCGACGTCACCCACAACCGCATCCCGATCGAGATCATGCGCGGCTGCACCCGGGGCTGTCGGTTCTGCCAGGCCGGCATGATCACCCGCCCGGTGCGGGAGCGGCCGGTGGAGGAGATCGTTGGGGCCATCGAGCAGGCTCTGGGCGCGACCGGCTTCGAAGAAGTCGCACTGCTGTCGCTATCGTCCTCCGACTACGATGAGATTCTTCCGCTGGTCGAGGCTGTCGCTCAACGCTTCAGAGATCGCCACCTGAACATCAGCCTGCCGTCGCTGCGGATCGAGTCGTTCTCAGCGCAGTTAATGGACGTCCTGCAGGCTGAATCGCATCGTAGCGGATTCACCCTGGCCCCGGAAGCAGCCACTGAGCGGATGCGAGAGATCATCAACAAGCCGGTGAGCACAGCCCAGGTACTCGCAACCGCGCGCGACATCTACGAGCGCGGTTGGCACACCCTGAAGCTGTACTTCATGATCGGACACCCGAGTGAGACCTTGGAGGACGTCCAGGCGATCGCCGACTTGTGCAAAGCCGTGCTGGCGGTTGGGCGAGAGGTGCGCGGCGGCAGGGCCCAGGTGCACGCCGGCGTCAGCACCTTCGTGCCGAAGCCGCACACGCCCTTCCAATGGGTGCCGTGCGACACGATCGAGCAGATCCGCCTCAAACAAGACCTGCTGAAGCGAACGCTGCGCGGCAAGGGCCTGAGGATGACCTGGACGCGCCCGGAAGAGACCATGCTCGAGGCCTGGCTGGCGCGCGGCGACCGGCGCATGGCGCAAGTGGTCTTCCAGGCCTGGAAGCTGGGGGCGCGGTTCGACGCCTGGAAGGAGCATTTCGATAGTGCCGCCTGGTTGGCAGCCTTTGCCAGCGCCGGTCTGGAGCCCACCTTCTACACGCATCGTGAACGACCCATCGACGAGACCCTGCCCTGGGATCATATTGACGGCGGCGTGAAGAAGTCCTTCCTGACGGAGGACTACTTGATGAGCCAGCGGGGCCAGACGCGTGTGGATTGCCGCAACCGATGCTTCGCCTGCGGCATCCTGCCCAAGTATGCCCATCTGCGGCGCGAGAATCCGGGAGAGGTTTGGGAATGCCCCGAGGTCCGATCCCCCCAACGCGCCGCCAGCCTATCTCTGCCGGTCGAGGCCGCCTGAGGCCGTGGAGCTGCAGCCAACCTACCGCTACCGGATCACTTTCGCCAAGACCGAAGCCATGCGCTTCACCGGGCACCTTGACCTGCATCGCGCCTGGGAGCGCACCTTCCGCAGAGCCGATTTGCCGCTTGCGTACGATCACGGGTTCACGCCTCACCCTCGAATCCAACTTGGCTGCGCCCTGCCCCTGGGGTTCGTGGGCGACGGGGAACTGATGGACGCCTGGCTAGAGCGGCCCGTGGCGCCGGACCAGATGCTCTCCCAGCTGCGCGGCTCCGCTCCGCCTGGGATCCTGGTGCATCAGGTCGAGGCTGTCAGCGGAGCGGAGCCTTCGTTGCAGCAGCAGGTGGTCGAAGCCGAGTACGAGGTCGACCTGATGCAGGGTTCGCCTCAGGCCGAGCTCGGGCTCCGGCTGGCGGAACTGCTCGCCCATGAGTCGCTGCCACGGGTGCGACGCGGCAAGCCGTACGATCTTCGGCCTTTGATCGTGAGCGCGGAAGCCGCCTTCCCGCAAGCCGCTGGCCCCCGACTGCGGTTGCGCCTGTCCGCCCGGGAATCCGCCACCGGACGACCGGACGAGGTCTTGGCGGCGCTCGGAGTCGACCCGAGCCTTGCAGACATCCGGCGCACCCGACTGTACCTGGCGACCTCCTGATCCCAGTCTGCGTCGGACCCGACACGCAGCACAATCGGCCAGCGGCTGGCGATGCCTCTTGGGCGATAACTCTCTCGGGTGTTGGCAGTTGAGCCTGGACCTCTCCCCGGGGAGACTCCGCAGGCCGCTCCGGTGATGTCCTGAGCCACAAACGAACACGACCGGGTCTGCGCGGCGTGGTGCAGCGCCAACCGGTCGTGCCGGGGAGATCCAGGCTAGGGCGTGGCTGGTCCCGCTAGGCGGGGAGCTTGAAGAAGTCCATCATCTTCATGGCGACGCCCAGATCGCCCTTGAGCTTGACCTTTCCCTCGGCGAAAGCCCCCATGGCGTTCAGTTTGCCGGTGATGATGTCGAGGTAGTCCTTCGAGTCAGCCGAGAGGGTGAGCGTGGGATTCTCGACGGTCCCCTTGGCCGTGGTGCAGGCGCCATCCTTGATGGTCACGATCCAATCGCCGGCCTGCTCGCCTGACAGGTGGTACTGGATCAGAGCATTCACGCCCACCGCCTTGTCCGGCAAGAAGGCTTTGGGCATTAGGCCCATCAGTTTCTCGATCGTCAGTTCGTCTGCCACGTCTGCCTCCGGTTCAGTTTAGATGTTCGAAAATGCCGGCCGCCCCCATTCCGCCGCCGATGCACATCGTGACCATACCATATTTCGCCCGGCGCCGGCGCCCCTCGTAGGCCAACTGGGTGGTCAGCTTGGCGCCGGTGCAGCCCAGGGGATGCCCGAGGGCGATCGCCCCCCCGTTCACGTTCAGCCGGGCTGGATCCAGCTCGAGCTGGCGGATCACAGCCAGGCTCTGCGAAGCGAAGGCTTCGTTCAGTTCGATCAGGTCGATGTCCTTCAACCGCATGCCGGCCCGCTTCAACGCCCGCGGCACCGCCTCCACCGGGCCGATGCCCATCAACTCCGGCGGGACCCCCGCGACAGCGTAGCCAACAAATCGCAGCCGCGGTTGGCAGCCCATTCGCTTCACGGCCTCGCCGCTCATCACGACAACCGCTGCCGCGCCATCCGACAAGGGTGAGGAGTTGCCGGCCGTCCCCCGGCCGTGGGGCGCGAAGGCCGGTTTCAATGCGGCCAGGGCCTGCAGGGTGGTGTCGGAGCGCACAAGCTCATCGACCTTGAACTCCGACTGCTGCACACCCTCGGGCGAAACGATGCGCACCCCGATGGGAACAATCTGCTCTTCAAATGCGCCCCCGCTCTGGGCGGCCGCTGCCCGGGCGTGGCTTTCCAGGGCGAAGGCATCCATGTCCTGGCGAGTCACACCGTACTTGTCGGCCACATTCTCCGCCGTCTGCCCCATGCTGACGTACGCCTCCGGCATGTCAACGACCAGCCCCGGATGCGGGCTGATGCGGAACCCGGTCATCGGGACCAGGCTCATGCTCTCGACCCCGCCGGCGATGATCACGTCCGCCCCTCCGGCCAAGATACGCTCGCACGACTGGGCGATCGCCTGCAGCCCGGAAGCACAGAAGCGGTTGACGGTCATGGCCGGAACCGAGCTGGGGAAGCCCGCCAGCAGGCCGACCGATCGGGCCAGGTTCAATCCCTGGCTGCCCTCGGGAAAGGCGCACCCAAGGACGATGTCGTCGACCAGGGCCCGGTCGTGGTCACCTGCCCTGGCCCAAGCGGCCTCGACGACGGCCTTGGCCATGTCCTCCGGCCGAGTGGTAGCCAGCGCACCGCGCTTTGCCCGGCCGACCGCCGTGCGCGCGGCGGAAACGATGTATGCTTCCCGGCTCATCCCTGTCCTCCTGGAGCTGCCGGACGTGCCCGACCGCATCCCGATTGCGCTCCCCGCCAGAGAGATCGCGCCGTACCGTCCTACTGGCTTGCGCCCAGGCAGAGAGCTCTGTGCGTACCCTCGTCGTTCCCGCGCCGCGTCTGCATACTGCCGACCGCCGGCCTCAATTGCGCAGCGGCTTGTTGTGTTGCAGCAGGTAGGCCATACGTTCCAGCGTCTTGGCCTCATGGCACAAACCGAGGAACGCCTGGCGTTCCAGGTCCAGCACGGTCTGCTCGGGAACCCAGGCCGGCTCGGTCAGGTCTCCTCCACACAACACCCACGCCAGGGCCTGGGCGATGCGGGCATCGTGCTCGCTTGCCCAGCCTGCCTGCTGCAATCCCCAGACGGCCGCCCGCAAAGCCGCCAGCACGTCGCGCCCGGCCACGTAGATGGGCTCCGGCGGCGGCGGCAGATAGCCCTCGGCGACCATAGCCAGGGCGCTTCGCTTGGCCTGCGCCAGCAGATGGTCGCGATTCATCACGATCCGGTCGCTTCGGTCGAAGAATCCGAACTCCACCGCTTCATGCGCCCCGGTGGCGACCTTGGCCATTGCGATCTGCTCAAACACCTTGCGGACCACACTGATCGGGTCGGCGTCCGGTATGCGCATGACCGGATTCACCACCCGCCGCAGCATCTCCTTGCAGCCCGTCCCGGCCGGGATCAGGCCGACCCCAGCCTCGACCAATCCGATGAAGGTCTCGGCCGCCGCAACCCGGCGGGCGCAAGACATCACGACCTCGGCGCCTCCGCCGAGAGTCATTCCGAAGGGAGCGGCCACGATCGGCTTGGCGAAGTAGCGCAGGCGCAGCAGGCCGGACTGCATGCCTCGGATCAGTCGATCCACCTGTTCGAAGTCCCCCTGCTGGGACGCCATCCACAAGACGAACACGTTGGCTCCAGCACAGAAGTGCTGACCTTCATTGCCGAGCACCAGCGCATCGAACCGGTCCGCCTCCGCTTCGTCCAGGCTGCACGCCAGCATGTCGAAGATATCCTGATCGAGCGAGTTGGCCTTGCTGTGAAACTCGACCAAGCCGACCCGGTCCCCCATGTCGATCAAGCTGGCGGATGTGTTCTGCCGCAGCACGGCGCCCTGACCCGACTTGAAATGGCGCAGGGGAGCTACCCGCGGATCCGGCAAGATCGGGACATAGCCTCCTTCGGCCGGGCGGTAGACGGCCGTCGTCTCACTGGCGGTCCGGAGGTAGAAGCTCTCCGCCCCGCTGGCCAACATGTCCTTGACCCATGCAGCGACTTCGAAGCCGTCGGCTTCCATCCGGCGCGTCGTCTCCCTGACGCCGAGGGCATCCCAGATCTCGAACGGACCCATCGCGTGCATGAACCCCCACCGGATTGCCTGGTCGATGGCCAATGGGTCCTCGGCGATTTCGGGAATCCGCCGCGAGGCGTAGGCCAGGGAGAAGGCGGTGGTCGACCACAGGTACAGGGCCAGCCGCCGGTCTTCGTCCCCGGCCTCCGGCGAGTCGGTCTGAGCCATCAGCCAACGCAGTCGCTCGCCCAGGTCCTCGATCTTGCGGCCTTTGCCCACCAGACCGAAGCGCGGCTTGCCCGGAGGCTCGTGGTCCAGGGTTGCCAGGTTGAGCACCCAGAACTCCCGCTCCCCCGAATCGGTGACCACCTTCTTGGAGAACCCCGCCTCGGTCTTGTTGCCCAGCCAGTTGCGTTCGAGCATGTGGGCAAACATGTGCTGACTTGCGGAGTGATTGAGGATCTCCCGCGATTCATCGTGGGGGATGGCGTCATACAGGTTCTTCGAGACGTGCCCTATCACGTCGATGCCGATCAGATCGTACAGCCGGAAAGTCGCCGTCTTCGGCCGGCCGATCAACTCGCCGGTGATGGCATCGACCTGCTCCAGCG
This sequence comes from Anaerolineales bacterium, assembly GCA_022866145.1. Classification (NCBI taxonomy): domain Bacteria; kingdom Bacillati; phylum Chloroflexota; class Anaerolineae; order Anaerolineales; species Anaerolineales bacterium. The sequence goes on from JALHUE010000282.1 coordinate 10,833, forward strand.
TGTAATCGTGGTCGAGGGCGTAGGCGATGCTGTAGGCGCCGCTCAGGCTGAGGAAGCGGTTGGCGACAAAGTTGGGGCTATCTTTGCACACCACAACTCCCTTGCCCAGACGAGCCTCGGCGAAGCCCCGGATGATCTGCAGTACGTCGGGCAGGGTCTCAGCCAGCGGAATGAGTTCGAGCAGTTTGAGCCAGCGCGGGGGATTGAAGAAATGGGTTCCCAGGAAATGCTGGCGGAAGCCGGTGGAGCGGCCCTCGGCCAGGTCAGCGATCGGGATGCCGGAAGTGTTGCTCGAGACGATGCAAGTGCGTTTGCGGACGGCGTCGATCCTCTCGTACAACTTGCGCTTGATCTCGAGGTTCTCGACGATGACCTCGATGATCCAGTCGACTTCGGCCAGCTTCTCGAAGTCGTCTTCGAGGTTGCCCAGGCTGATCAGCCGGGTCGACTCCTGGCTGAGGACTGAAGGCGGACGCTGGCGGGAACCAGCCTTCCAGCCGTTCTCCACGATTCGATTCCGCACCGCCCGGTCTTGCAGGCTCAGCCCAGCGGCTGCCTCGGCTGGCGTCAGCCGGTCTGGCACGATATCCAGGACCACGGTCGGGACGCCGACACCCGCCAGCAGAGCGGCAATCCCGCCGCCCATCGTGCCTGAGCCGATGACCGCGGCTCGATGGATGTGATAACCCATGCAGATCCCTCCCTTCCCCGGACTGCGGGGAGCCGGCGCCGGCCGGCAGCGTTGGGAGCCCGGTCTCAGGCGAGCTCGTGGCGACTGTAGTCCAGGATGCGGCGGGCGACGATCAAGCGGTTGATCTGGCCGGTGCCTTCGTACAGGTCATTGATCTTGGCGTCGCGGAACCACTTCTCGAGCAGCTCCTGGCGGGAGTAGCCGAGCGGGCCCATCAGCTCGACCGCCTTCTGGGTGATCTTGACCACGATGTCGCCGGCGCGGACCTTGGCCATCGAGGCCTCCAGGTTGTTCGGTTTGCGTTCATCCATCATCCACACCGCCTTCAGCACGAGCAACCAGCTCGATCGCAGCATGACCTCCATGTCGATCACCTCGCGCTCGATGCTGGTCAGGCGGTTGCGCGGCAGTCCGTAGCGGATGGTGACGCCGCTCGCCTCGAGCAGCTCCTTGACCCGCTCGAGGGTGGCCCGGGCAACTCCCAGGGCGGAGGCGGCTACCAGCGGGCGGCTGGCATCGAAGGTCGCCATGGCTCCCTTGAAGCCCTCGGTGGTCTTCTTCTCCACTTCCGGGCTTCCCAGGATGTTCTCGAAGGGGATGCGGCAATCCTGGAACACGACGGAGGCGGTGTCGCTGGCGCGAATCCCGAGCTTGTGCTCCAGCTTGGTCACGCGGCAGCCCGGGGTTCCGGCCTCGACGACGAAGGGCCGGACACCGGCCCGGCCGGCTGCCGGATCGATCGTCGCCCAGACGACAATGAAGCCCTGCGAGTCGACCAGCGCTTTGTGGCCGGCGGTGACGAAGATCTTCTCACCGTTGAGGACCCATGAGTCCCCGTCACGTACGGCGGCGGTGCGGGTCTCGGCCGGCATGGCCGAGCCGGCGTGCGGTTCGGTCATAGCCATGGCGTCGAACACCGGCTTCTCGCCGCTGAAGCGCGATAGGAAGCGCTGCTTTTGCTCGGGCGTGCCGGTGGCGGCGACCGCCGCCGCGCCCAGCATGCCGGCGGGGGTGCACAGGTACAGCCCGGCATCGCCCCAGGAGAGGATCTCCGCCGTGAAGGCCAGCCGTTGGTAGCCTGTCGACGGGGATTTCGGCTTGTCGGAGTCCTCGCCCTTCCTGGGCTTCTCTCCGCCAGGGATGAACGAGCCACCGCCCATCTGTTTGGTGGCATCGTGCATGAAATTGATGTAGTCCCACGGCACCTCGTGTTCGTGCTCGTCGAAGTGGCGCGCAACGGGACGCATCATGTTCTCGGCCACCATTGTCATCAGGTTGACGGTGTGCCGGACCTTCTCGGGCATGTCAAAGGTGATCATGGCTGCCTTCCTCTCGCCTCGACCCCGGCTAGACCATCGCCAAGCCGGGGAACACGGGGACGCCGCGCCCGTTGCGCATCCATCGCTCGACCGGGTGTTCGCGGATGTAGCCGTGCCCGCCCAGGTACTGCACCGCCCGATCCGTGACCATCATCGCCATGTCGGCCGACCCCATCAGCGCCAGGTATGCCTGCCGGCTGGCGTCCTGTCCGGCATCCAGCATCCAGGCGGCCTCCCACACCAGCAGGCGAGCGGCCTCGATCTCAATCGCCATCTCGGCTAGGCCGAAGGCGATCGACTGCTTCTGCGCCACCGGGGTTCCGAACACGATCCGGTCTTTGGCGTAGGCGAGTGCATACTCGTAGGCGGCTCGGCTGAGCCCGACGGCTAGCCCGGCCACGGCCACTGCGGCGGCCGCCAGCAGCGGCTTCGGATCATGCCCTTGGGTGCCGCCGAGGCGGCTGTCCCCCGCCACCTCCACCCCGTCCAGCTGCACCCGGAATAGCGGAAGCGCACCGAGGCCGAGTAGCGCTTCGCGCGCCTCCACCCGCAGCCCGGCTGCCTGCGCCGGGACGACAAAGGCCTGCGTCTGCCCGTCGCAGGCGGCGTACACGATCAGGCTTCGCGCTTGGTCGGCGAATGGAACCATGGCCTTGGTCCCTGCCAACCGGTAGCCTCCGCTGCTGGGCGTAGCTTGCGTGCGCATCTCGCCGGGGTAGAAGTCGAAGTCCGGCTCGATGAATGCCGCCGTGTAGGGCTGCCACTCGCCTTCGATCACCGGCGGGAGCAGGCTGCGCTTCTGCTCCTCGGTCCCGGCAAGCAGCAGCGGCACGGCATAGGTCGC
>JALHUE010000283.1 GCA_022866145.1 Anaerolineales bacterium
CAACCACAGCGCAGCCCACTCCGGCCGGCCGCTGCCTACGGCGCCACTAATCCGTGAGCCTCCAGCAGCTCGATGGTCGAAAGCAGGGTCTGAGTGGGCCCGTCGGCCACGATCCGCCCGCCATCGATCACCACCGAACGCTCGAACAGCTCCTGCACCATCCACAGGTCATGGGTGGAGACCAGCATGGTCTGCGGCAGCCGTCTCAGCAGGTTGATCAGTTCACGTCGCGCCCGCGGATCGAGCCCAGCGCTGGGTTCGTCGAGCACCAGGATCTCTGGCTCCATCGCCAGTACAGTGGCGATCGCCACCCGCTTCTTCTCCCCGCTGCTCAGGTGGTGGGGGACGCGCCCGCTGGCCGCGTGCATCCCCACGGCCGCCAGCGCCGCCTGCACTCGCTGCTCGACCTCGCCCCGGGTAAGGCCCATGTACATCGGACCGAAGGCCACGTCCTCGAACACCGTCGGCGAGAACAGCTGATCGTCCGGATCCTGGAACACCAACCCCACCGCCCGGCGGATGTAGGCCAGGTGATCATCGTCTACCGGCTGCCCACACACCTGGACCGCACCGGACCCAGCTCGCAGAATGCCGTTCAGGTGCAGCATCAAGGTCGATTTGCCCGCCCCATTCGGGCCCACCAGCCCGACTTTTTCCCCGGGGGCGATGCTGAGATCGACGCCGCGAAGGGCCTGGCGGCCATCCGGAAACGAGAACCTCAGGTCTTGGACTTCAATCGTGTGATGCACGGCCTCATCTCCGGTAGGTCGCCGCCAGCAGGCCCGCAAGCACCAGGATTGCCAGGGCGGTGGCCGCCCAGTCGCTCGGGCGCAGCTGGTGGCGCGTCAGGCTGGGCATCTGGCCATCGTAGCCGCGGGCCAGCATTGCGGCGTACACCCGCTCGCTGCGCTCCAGGGCCCGCAGGAATAGGCTGCCGACCATGTTCCCCGCCACGCGTGCCTGCCACAGCACAGGCGGCCGGCCCTCGCCGGCCGGGCGGGAGGCGCGCGCGGCGCGCGCTTGGAGCATGCGGGCGGCTTCATCGCTGAGGACGAAAAGGTAGCGGACCATGAAGCCGATCGTCGACACCACCGTCCGCGGCAGGCGCAGCGCCCCCAGCGCCCACAGCAAGTCCGGGAACGGGGTCACCGCGGTCAGCAGGATTGCTGCCTGAATCGCAATCCATGACCGCAGCAGCACGCTGAGAAACCGCTCGATTCCCTGCGCACTGACCGTCCATCCCAAGAGCGGAACGCTGTACACGATCTCTCCCGGCACCGTGAACAGCAGCGGCACAGCCACCAGCACGAAGGGAAGCGCAACATACGATCGGCGAAGGGCGAAGGCCAGACCCAGGCGGCTGGCTGCCGACGCTGCCAGCACCAGCGCCAGCAAGCCCACGAAGCCAGGCCAGGCGCCCACTGGGACCAGGCTGCAGGCCAGGATGAAGAGCACGGCCATCACCACCTTCACCCGGGGGTCGAGGCGGTGGATGGCGGACGGGCGTGGTCGGTACTGGTCGGTCAGATCGAAGTGCATGCCCTACCTGGATGCTGCTTCGCGGCGCGTCGCCAGCCGGCCGATCACGACCGCGCCGCCGAACACGAGCAGGGTGCCAATGGCCACCGCGACGATGGTCGTCAAGGCGGGGTTCGAGATGAAGGGGATGGTGTAGTCCGGCAGCAGCTCATAGGGCGACGAAAGCGCCCGGCCGAGGAAGCCCTGCCGCTCGGCCACGAACTCCAGGCCGTCCGGACTGGAGGAGGCCAGCGGCGAGAACAGGGCGACGAGCAGCGCGATCCCCAGCCCAACCAGGACGAGGGAGGCGCTTCGCTGACCCGGGGCGACCTCCCCTCCCTTCACCGCATCCGGCCGGGTCGCCAGCAGCAGTCCGACGGCGGCGGCCGTGATCAACCCCTCGCCGACGCCGATGAAGGCATGTACGCCGGCCATGGCCGAGATTGCCAGCACCAGAGGCGACGTGCCTGCGGCCGCCAGCTCGACCGCTGTGGCGATAGATGCCAGCATGACCGAGATCCATCCGGCGGCGAATGCCGCCGCCAGCCTGGCGACGCGCGAGGCACCGGCAAACCGGCGCACCAGGCTGTAGGTGAAGTAGCCAGTGAAGGCAGCGATGATGCCCATGTTCATGATGTTCCAGCCCATCACCAGCAGGCCGCCATCTTGGAACAACAGTCCCTGGACGACGACGACGGCAGTCATAATGAGCGTGGCGGCCCATGGCCCCATCACGATCGCCGCCAGGGCGGCGCCGATCAGGTGGCCGGAGGTGCCGGCCGCCACCGGGAAGTTGATCGCCTGGGCAGCAAAGATAAAGGCCGCCAGGATGCCCATCATCGGGATCTGACGCTCACCCAGCTGACGGTTGGTTTGGCGGATGGCGATCACAATCATGACGATGGCCAAGGCCCATCCGATCCCGGCGATCAGGGGGGTCAGAAAGCCGTCCGGGATATGGAGGGCAGCGGGAGAAAACCACATGGCGGTATGCCTCCATAGGCGCTCCGGGCGCCGATGCTCTACTGGCCGGAGGGTGGCCGGGCACAGCCCCGGCACAGCCCGCTGAAAGCTTGGTGCTCGAGATCCGTCCGGAACCCCGTCCTGCGGCGGATGTCCTGCGCCAGGCGCGAGAGCCCGGTGACGGGGAACTCGAAGGTCTGGCCGCACTGGCGGCATACCAGATGGGCATGAGGATGCTGGGGGTCGCGCAGGGAGAAACGCAGCGAACCCTTGGTGTCGTCCATCAGATCGACCAGTCCGGCGCGATTCAGGCTGTCGAGGGTGCGGTAGACCGTCGCCAGGTTCAGGCCAGGCAGTCGACGGCGGGCCGCCAAGTGCACCTGCTGGGCCGACTGATGGTCCTTCCCGTGAGCGACGACCTCCAGGATGACCTGGCGCTGGGGCGTGATACGGAATCCCGCCTGGCGCAAGGCCCCGGCCATTTGTTCACGGCACGCCATCGCAACTCCTTGTACCTGCAAGTGTTTGCAACAAGGATACCCCCCCCGGTTCGGTTGTCAAGCCTATGTACGGGTTCAGGACATATGAGCCGCACTGCAATCGCCTTCTGCCGTGCCGGGAGGCGAGCTCACCCATGGGCAATAGGACAGACTTGTTTCCGGCCTCACTCCCTTGCCCCTCGCGAATCAGCCCTGCGTGCCTCTCCGCGGTGCGGAGGGGCTCCTCCCCAAGCGGGCTATGCGGAGAGCCCTTTCAGGATGCTCACCTGCGGTGCGCCGCAGGCCGTCTCGCCCCGGCGGGGTGCGGGTGTCGCGAGGGACGGGGGTGGGGGTTCGACGGATTGGAGGAGGGCCGCCTGCAGAAAGGGAAGCGCGGCGCTCAGTTTCTCATCACAACCTGAACACCAGGGACCCCGCGACGGGCGGCCGGAGACCCCGCCATGCTTCCCCCGGGAAACGCAACGACAGGCGGGATCAGGGCGGCGCCCATGTCCCACCTGTCGAGGGTGCTGCTGCCCGCAGGCACGGGCGCAGGGTTTGAGGTGCTGCGCTTGGGAGGGTTTTTCTGCCCTGCCTCCCCGGTCAACCCGGTTCCCGTCGAGGCGGGGATCACGCCGGGTCGCGGTTCCGTCCGCCGGTTCTACTCGGCGAATTCTTCCATTTCCAGCAGCTCACCATGCCACTGGTGGTACCACACCTCGCCGCTGTAGGCGTTGACACTCAGCATCCCCACCACGTCCGTCCCTTCCAACACGTGCAGGGTGAAGTAGCCCGGGAAGCTCTCCACGTCATCGGATGCGGTCCGGCCTTCGAAGTTCTGGTCCAGGTAGTCCTGCGCCGCCTGCCGCGCCTGCTCGGGCGTGACAGTCACATCGCCTTCCGGGACCTGCCAGCCTTCGGCGTTCGAGCCCATCATGCCCCGGCCCATCCAGCCGCCCATCCCGGAAGCGTGCATCCCGTACTCGGTGTTCCACATCATCGAGGGACCGAATTCGGGGAAGGCCTTCCCACTGGTCGGGTCGACGAGCAACTCGATGGCGCCCTTGCCCGTCGCCGGGTCGCGCACCTCGACGTAGGCGTGGTTGTCGAACACCATCACTTCGGCGACTTGCAGATCCGTGAGATCCTGTTCGGCCAAGTAGGCCTTGGCCGCAGCGACGGCCTGGTCGATGGTCAGCGGCTCGGCCGAGGGATTGCTGCTCCAGCCGAATCCGCCCATCATCCCGCCGGGTCCCATCATCCCGTCCGGGCCAAAGCTTTCGTCCAGGCCGCAGCCGAACATCCCGAACGGCATGCGGAAGTTGTGCCGGTCCTGACCGCAGCCGCCCTGCCGGCGTGGCTGCCCCGGGCAGGAGTTCCCCAGCGGGCATTCACCCTCCGATTCGCCCCAGCGGTCCATCGGCCGGCGGTCATCGTCGCCCCGTAGTTGGGGCAAGTTCTGGACGAATGGCCGCTCGAAGGTTGTGCCCATCATGCCTGCCACGCCTATCGGGAAGGACGCCCGCCCGAACCAGAAGCCGGCGCTCATCAGGACCACCGACAGGATGCACAGCGCGACCACACCTCCGATTACACCCAGTACGATCTTCGTCGTTTTCGACATCCTTCTCCTCCATGGGACTTACCTGTCCCTCGAAGGCCACTGTAGCGGGCGGGTGTGCAGAAGCCGTGAACTCTTCCTTAGAGCCGGATGAGTGGCGCAGCCGGACCTCCCGGACACCCCCCCGGGCAGTATAATGCGCGCAGCCTGATGATCCGGCCCGCCCGCAGCCAGCGGTGGCGGAGGGGACGACGATCGGGTCTTCCGTCCGCCTCAGCCGGTGGGAGATTAATGGAGAAGGACAGCCCTTCCGTCCAGCAATTGACCTGCGCCCGCATCCCGACCGATGAGGGCCTGTTCCAGTTGTGCGTGTACGCCAACAACCAGGACAACAAAGAGCACCTGGCGATCATGCACGGCGACGTGTATGACAAAGAGGAAGTCCTGGTCCGGGTGCATTCCGAATGCTTCACCGGCGATGTGCTCGGCTCGCGGCGCTGCGATTGCGGTGACCAAATGCACGCCGCCATGCGCATGATCGCCGATGAGGGAGGGGGCCTGATCCTGTATCTGCGCCAGGAAGGCCGGGGCATCGGCTTGAACGACAAGCTTCGCGCCTACAATCTTCAGGATGAAGGCTACGACACGGTGGACGCTAACCTGGCGCTTGGGCATCAGGCCGACGAACGCGACTATACGCTGGCTGTGCTAATGTTGCAGGACCTGGGCGTTCGCTCGGTGCGCCTGCTCACCAACAACCCGGCCAAGATCGAGAGCCTGCGGGCGGCGGGGGTGAACGTGGTGTCGCGCGTG
>JALHUE010000284.1 GCA_022866145.1 Anaerolineales bacterium
CCGATCCTCGTTGGTCGCGTTCGGAGTTGGCCTGGAAGTGAACGCAAGGTGGCGCGGGTCGCCGTGGGTACACCGCGCCCTCCGGGGTTGCCGCGTCCCAAGACACGACGGCAGACGGGCGGCGTTCGGACCGCTCGTTGCACCCACGGACTCAATGGCGGTTGTCCTCTCCCCTCGCTGACTTGCCTGCCAGCGACAGTCGCCGTACAGTAGTGCGACATCGCACCGTGCCATCCCCCTCGGGCAGGCAGCGAGGAGGCGCGAATGCCGGACCAGGACGTCGATCGCTACCGCAGGATTCGCGACCAACAGCTTCAGGCCCGGGATCCCCTGAAGAAGCAACGCCTGGTTGATCGGGAAGTCGCCCAGAAACGCCGGCGGCTGACGCCTTCGTTTTCCTTCGGCCTGATGTGGCGGGACCTGACGTTCAAGATCCGCTACTCGATCCTCGGCGGGGTGATCGGCCTGATGCTGTTCGCGATCGCCTCGCTGCTCCTGCCTGGGACATGGGGTGTGTGCGTGGGCGGCGGGCTTTTTCCCTTCGCGCTCCTCTTGGGCTTCTTGGTCGGCCGCTATGAAGACTCGGTAGAGAACATCCGCCGCGATCTACATTAGCAGCCCGCCGCGACCTCCAAACCTGAAGGCTCCCTCGCACTCGAGAACTGCCCCACCTCGAGGCGGGTGCACAGGGATCGCAGCTTCCCCGCGACACTACGCTCACGGAACTGACGAGGTTCGGGATGGTGGATGGCGCATGCAGGATGCCCGCAGGGGCTGCGGCATTCACGGGCCGAGATGGAGCTGCCGATGAGGTCCACCGGTACTGTCACAGCAGCCGCACTGTGTGCGACACGGATCGTTTGCAGCCGCACGCCTGAGACCGGGGCGCCGACCGCCACCAGCCGCTTCGGCGACGACGGCCGCGCTTCCGCTTGGGCTTCAGGCTGAGATCCTGCCCGTCGGTACCAGACCGACCTGCCTCATGGACGGAGGGAATCGCACAGGGAGGGGTTGGGGTTTCCCCCCAAGGCCTCGCTTTGTGCTCTGCTCCGGCTGCACACGCCTTGCAGGGCGTCAGCCGGGGGGTGCCCTTCGCCGGGCCGGTAGGTGAGACACGCCGCTCAGTTTTTGGGATGGCTCCGGTACCAGGCCAGAGTGGCCTCGATGGCCTGCGCCAACGGCGTGGGCCGGACCGCGAAGGTCTTCTCGAACTTGCTGCTGTCGACGATGAAGGGCTTCTCGAACTCGTACATCATCTCCACCGCCTCGCGCGCTCCGGGGATGAACAATCCCGCCAAGCGCATCATCCGTTTCGAGATCGCGCTGGACCGGGGCGGGATCCCCAGTTGCTCGCAGACGAGCTGCGCGAATTCGCCCTGGGTGATCGAGGGCCGATCGCTGGGGACGTGCCACGCCTGGCCGAGGGCATCTTCGCGCTCCCCGAGGATGACCAGGCCCTTGCCGAAGTCCCCGATGTAGGTCGCCGTATGCGGCTGATCGAGGCGCCCGCCGAAGCTGGCCGTCTTGCCGGCCAGGGCCGGGTAGAAGACCCGATCTCCGTGGGACGAGTTCAACGCCCAGGGCCCGAAGAAATCGGAGCCGCGCCCGATGGCGACCCGGACGTTGCCGGCCTGGTGGGCGGCCAGCGCCGCCTGCGACATCGCCGCGCGCACCTTGCCCTTGCGTGTGTGCGCGGCGAAGGGTAGGTCTTCGGTTAGCGGGTGTCCGTCGGTGTCGCCGTACATGTACAGGTTCTCGGCGATCACCAGCCGGGTGGAGGTGCCGGTCAGCCCCTCGAGGATTGCAGCCTGCAGCGGGGGGAACTTCTGCGGCCACTCGTGGTACTTGGGCTGGGAACACTGATAGGCGACGGCTGCGTCTTGCACCATGCGCCGGACAGAGGCCGGGTCGTACAGGTCTGCTGCCGCCACCTGCACGCCGGCCGGGGTCTCGGCCATCGTACCGCTGTGGCTGAGCATGCGCACCGTGCGCCCGCGGGCGAGCAATTCCTGCATCACCGACCGTCCGAGTGGACCCGTGCCGAACACAACATGTACCTGAGACATTTGCCCGCTCCTGAGTGAGATTGGGTTGGAAGTTGCCTGGCCGGGATACCCGGCGGCGTCAAGGTGGCGTTGCGAAGTCGACCTGCGAGGTGGCCTGCAGGCCGAGCTGGCGAAGGAAGGCCTCCAACTCGTAGCGGTAGAAGGCCTCGCCCTCGCCGACGAGCGGTTGAATGTGATGGAAGAGCTCGAGCATGACCATACCGTGGATGCGTGCCCAGCCGCTCAACAGCAGAGCCAGCAGGGCATCCGGCATCTCGATGCCGGAGAGCAGTTGCCAGGCGGAGATGGCGTGGTGCGTCTCCTTTGGGACATCGGCATACTCCGCCGGGATCTGCAGCTCCCCCGCTTGGTGCGCTTCGAGGAAGCAGGCGAACAGGCCGAGGAAGGGCCGGCGGGCGAGCGGGATCGTGATGTCGGCCGGCGCGATGTATCCGGGGATCGGATTGCCGTAGATCAGCTGGAAGTCCAGCGGGTGATCGGTCGCCCAGCGCCGATAGGCGAGGCACTGCGCCATTGCCCGGTCGGCGGGACGGGCGGTAGGCGCAGCCGAGTCGGACGCCTGCATGGCCACGCCCAGGTCGGTGAAGGCGTCGATGATCAAGGCGGTGATCAGGTCGTCAAGATGGGGGAAGTAGTTGTAGATCGCCGGGGCGGTGACGCCGAGCTCACGGGCGATGCCCCGCAGCGTCAGACCGGCCGTGCCGCGCTCGGCCATCTGGTGCCGTGCGGCCGCCTTGATCGTCTCCTGTCGGAGGATAGGTCGGGGGGAGCGCTTGCGCTGCGTGCTGGGCATAGGTCACCTTCAGTATTTACACTGTAAATATACAGTGTATACCCCGAACTGTCAAGAGGCAAGCTGGGGGAAAGCACAGCGGGGCATGCAGACAATGTCCCGGCGGATTGCGGCCAGCGAGCCCGCCCGGGGGCGGTCGGGGGGCCTGGGTTCCGGCGACGATCGGTTGGCCGCCGCGCGCGTGCGGCTGGCCTAGGAGTATTCCTCCCGGGGCTGGGAGTCCAGCCAGCTTCCACGCAAACAAGCGGTTCCAGATTGTCGCAGGCCTCCCCGGAGGGAAACGGCCTCCGGGGAACGGTTAGGAATCGAAGAGAAGGGGACTCTAGCCCTATGGCGTGAGTCCACAACGGAACCCGAGGGTGATGTCGGTATCCGCGGGGGAGGCCCACCCGCGGTACGCCGCCCGATTGCCGTCCTCGGGGTCGTGCCACGACCCGCCGCGTAAGACGCGGTATTCGCCGGAATCTGGGCCGCCAGGATTGGCGGAAGGCGAACTCTGGTAGTAGGCCTCATCGACCCAGTCATTCACCCATTCCCATACGTTCCCGACCAAGTCCAATGCTCCGTACGGGCTGGCACCTTGAGGATAACTTCCAACCGGCGAGGTAAGCTGAAAACCGTCATCGAAATCGCTGTTGCCCCGACCCGCCCCCAAATTGACGTCTGCGGAATTCAAGCGTGACCCGTCAAAAGCATTGCCCCAGGGAAATGTTCTGCCGTCCGTGCCACGCGCGGCTTTCTCCCATTCGGCTTCGGTCGGCAGGCGGCGCCCTGCCCATTCACAATACGCCCGAGCATCATTCCACGAAACATGCACCACCGGATGCTCGGCGAGATCCGACAGGCCGGAATCCGGCCCCAGCGGGTGTTGCCAGCCTGCGCCCTGGGTTCGCTCGGTCTTGCCGGTATTGGGATCATATCCGTAGGACGAGCCCGCGTTTTCGGCATCAGCCTGATAACCGGTCTGAGCGACAAAGGCCCCGAACATGTCGTTGGTCACTTCGGTCTGGTCGATCCAGTAGGCATCCAGGAAGACTGTGTGGACAGGCCTCTCATTGGCATAGCTGCTGCTGTCGCTGCCCATCGTGAAATCCCCGCTCGGCACGTAGACCAGCGTCATACCGTCGGTTTCCGACATCCGGGTGGAGCCCATGCTGGGCACTTCCGTATTCACCGGCACTTCCGTAGCCAGCGGCACTTCAGTAGCCACAGGCAGTTCCGTGTTCACCTGCAGGTCGGGGGCAGGTGGCGTGACCGTTCCGGGGACACCGCAGGCCCCCAATAGGATTGCCAGAGCGGACAAGGTGAGTGCGATCTGTCTCATCGGGTCTCCTTCATTCTGGCGCGAGTAGACTCTGTGCGCCTGCGTTTCCTGGACTCACGCCTGACTACGGCGAGAGGCTTCTGCCTATCCCTTCGCTACACTTGCACCTGCACGCGCAATTGCCCGGGTGCAGGTGCCGGAGAGTGCAGATCTGCACCCTCCTGGCGGGAGGAGGGAAGCCGCACGTGCGAGAGGGCATCGGCAATGAGCCGAGGTGCCACCCGTGAATTCAAAGGTGGCAACTCAGGTCAATTGTAGGATTCTCTGTGTTGGGAGTGATTGGACTTGCATGCAGGCCGCCTTGGCAGCCTGCATGCAATCGAGGTGCGTCCAGTCTTCCAGAGGAAATCAGCCGCCGAATCAGCTAGTTGCATTCGGCGGGATTGGCAATCTGGAGTGAGCCGTCCTCCACAAGGAAATAGTTGTAGGTGCGGCTGATGTCGGTCAATAAGGTGGGATCAAAGCCGAATCTCCCTTCAGTCCCCTGGGATTGCAGTTCAAAGCGCGTTATGAAACCGCCGTCACGTGCCACGTACACATATGCGCTGACCAACCCATCGCCCCCCTGCAGGGTGTCGCCGGACAATTCGTACTTGTCGGAAACGAATTCATTGACCTGAATGCCGCTTTCGACGCGTGGCGCCTGGCCGATGAGCCACTCCTGAATCTTGGGGGTGGACTCCAACAAGCTGGGTCCCTGCACCTCTGAAGCGAGGCCGGTATTGCAGAACAGCTCTGGCGCCGCTCCGTTGACGCTGACCATCTGGGCGCTGGTCATCTGATCGCCAATGATAACCGTGTCCGATGACAGGATATTAATACTACCCGTCGTCCCGGGGCTATCTACGTATCCTTCCAATGAAGATGAAAAGCGTTGTGTGGTTTGCGGCTGAGTTTGGACCTCCGCCAAGCCGATCTCTGAGACTTCCTTCGCGACTCCCGTTGTATCCACCCCCGTATATTTGATCGTGCTTTCAAATTTAAACGCCGGCGCGCTGGGAACGATATACAATGCGGGGTTTGTCAGGTCAATCGTTTCGGGACCTGCAGCAGGATCATTGCCGCCCGCCTCCTGAGCTGGAACTGTCGTGGCGACGGGGTTCGTTTGCTCGCTTCCAGGAGTTGGCTCTTTTACAACTTCCGTAGATAGCGCCGTGCCTCCAATAGTACAAGCCAGGCTTGTCATGAGAACTATTGCCAGTGCGAGAATAATGGAGCTTCGATTTTTCATTGCATCCCTCTTGATGGTTGAATATGGTAGACGCTATTTAACATCTTGAGTATGGAGTTCG
>JALHUE010000285.1 GCA_022866145.1 Anaerolineales bacterium
AGACCCTGAGATGATGAACCGCTGGCTGGCCGAGATCCCTCAGGGCCGCCTGGGACAGCCGCAAGATATCGTCGGCCTGGTGTTGTTCTTGTGCTCGCCGGCGGCGGGCTACCTGACTGGCCAGGCGATCAACGTCGATGGCGGCAAGGTGATGAGCTGATGGCCTACGTGGCCTGCGCCGAAGAAATGGATGGGCGTTGGATCGCCCACGTCCCCGACCTGCCCGGCTGCTTCACGTCCGACGCCAACCTGGACCTGGCGCTGAAGGCCGTCCCGGCCGGGGTAGAAGCCTACCTAGCATGGTGCCGCGGCCACGGACTGCGAGTCTCGGGCCTGTCGGGCCCGATGATCGTCAGCGAGGTGATCCGCGCCTGGAACTATGAGGTCGATCAGGAGGTCAACGCCTTCTTCGCCGCCGACCGGCCGCCGGTCACGACCGAAGAACTCCCCCAGTACCAACACCTGCTGGACGCAACCCGCCGAGACCTGATCGCGGCCGTGGACGGAGTGCGCAGCGAACAGCTGGGGAGAGAGTTCCCGGGAGAGCGCTGGCCGATGCTGGGTATCCTGCGGCATGTGGCCAACGCCGAATGCTGGTACCTGGACCGGATGGGCCTTGCCTTCCCGCGTACCGAGCTGGTTGAAGATCCCTTTGAGCGTCTCGACCAGGTGCGCAATCACCTATTGGACTCGCTGGCCTCCCTGGCATCGCGCCAGGGGGTGGTGGCCATGGCCGGCGAGACCTGGTCGGCGCGCAAGGTGCTGCGCCGCGCCCTGTGGCATGACCGTGACCACACCCAGCACCTGCAGCGCCTCCGCCGCATGCTGGGCTGACGCCACCACCGTCGCCCTTCACGGCCTGTCGCCTTCATCTTGCGTAGGGCCGCAGTCCTGCTCCCGAGGGAGAGCCGTCATGCAGGGTCACGAGCATCCCCCCTTAGCCCGCGAGACCATGATTGACCGCTACGCGCGCCAACCGGCCGTGCTCTCGGACCTGGCGGAGCGTCTGGGCCCAGCCGAGCTGCAGCGCCCGGCCCGCCCGGCAGGGTGGTCGGCCCATCAGGTGTTGGTCCACGTGCGGGACGTCGAGATCCAGGCCTATCTGCCCCGGCTGGAAAGGATCCTCGACGAAGCCGATCCCCTGTTCGCGGATTTCGACGCCGAGCGGTGGATGAGCACGCACTACTTGCCAGCCGAGCCCGTGAACACCGTGCTGGCCGACTTCGCCGCCGCCAGGGTGGGCGGACTTGCGCTGATTCGCGGTCTAGCCGCCGCGGACTGGCAGCGCCCCGGGAGGCACCCGGACATCGGCTCGCGTCCCTTCGAATGGTGGATAACTCGGGCAGTCGAACATGCCGAGGAACATCTCGTGGAGCTTGCCGGTCGGCTGGCATCCCTGGGGGTAGGAGGGCTCAATGGCTGAGAATATCCAGGTTGAAAGGCGCGGGCGGGTCGGAGTGATCCGGCTGCACCGGCCCCGGGCGATGAACGCCCTGAACCAGGCCCTGATGCAGGAATTGGCTGATGCGCTGCGTGACTTCGACGCCGAGCCGGAGATCGGGGCTGTCGTGATTTGCGGGGATGAGCGCGCCTTTGCCGCCGGAGCCGACATCAAGGAGATGGCCGGAGCCGGGGCCGTCGAGATGCTGCTCGAGGACCGGATCTCGCTGTGGGATCGGGTGGCTCAGGTCAGCAAGCCCGTGATTGCAGCCGTATCGGGGTGGTGCCTGGGCGGAGGCTGCGAGCTGGCGATGGCCTGCGACATGATCGTCGCCTCCGAGACCGCCAAGTTCGGCCAGCCGGAGATCACGATCGGGGTCATCCCTGGCGCCGGCGGGACGCAGCGGCTGGCCCGGGCCGTCGGCAAGGCTATCGCCATGGAGGTCATCCTGAACAACCGCACACTCACGGCGATCGAAGCGCAGCAGTTCGGACTAGTCAATCGGGTATACCCTCTGGAAACCTATCTCGATGAGGCGTTGCGCCTGGCGGAGGAGGTGGCGGCCCGGGCGCCGCTGGCCGTGCGGTTGGGGAAGCAGGCCGTCAATCAGGCCTTCGAGCTTCCTCTGCGGGAAGGCTTGACGGCCGAGCGCAGGGCCTTCTACCTGCTGTTCGACAGTGACGACCAGAAGGAAGGCATGGCGGCCTTCATCGAGAAGCGGGCCCCCGCATGGCGGGGACGATAAGCCGGGGAGGCTGGCCAGCGTGCTCTCCTACCGCAACCTGACCCAGGCCTTGGGCCAGCTGGGAATACAGCCGGCCGGAATCGCGCTGGCGCATGTCTCTGAGGAGTTTAGTTCGCAGGTGATCGGCGGTACCGAGACGGTCCTGGGCGCCTTGTTGGCCAGCGTGGAGGGGGTGTTGATGCCGGCCTTCACCCTGCGTTGCCAGGTGGTGCCCGCGGTGGGACCTGCGGACAACGGCCTGGACTATGAGGCGCAGCACGATCTGAGCCAGGAGGCGGAGTTCTTCCGTCCGGGCCTTCCAGTGGATGGTGCGCTGGGCGCGGCCGCCGAAGCCATGCGCCAGAAGCCCGGCGCACACCGGTCGATGCATCCGCTGCTCTCGTTCAGCGGCTGGCAGGCCGACGAGGTGTTGCAGGCCCAAACCATGGAGGCGCCGCTCGGGCCACTGGCTGCGCTGGCTGGCGGCGACGGCGACGTTCTGCTGCTCGGTGCCGAGCAGCGGGCGAATGTGGCGATTCACTATGCCGAGCACATGGCCGGGCGGAGGCAGTTCGTCCGCTGGGCGCTTACTCCGGCCGGGGTCCGGCTATGCCCGGGGATGCCGGGCTGCGCCGAGGGTTTCAGTGCGCTCGAACCGCGGCTGGCGGGAATCGGACGCAGCCTCAGCCTGGACGGAAGCCCGGTCTGGCTGCTTCCGATGCGCGATCTGGTGCATGGAGTCGTGAGCTGGATCCGTCAGGATCCACGCGCCCTGCTGTGTGACCGTGCTGGATGCGCGGCTTGCGCCGCCGTGCGCGCCAGCGTGCGGGCCGATGTCCGACCGTAATCCGGGAGCGAGGCCCATCTGCCGCGCCCGCAGGTCCGAAGGCCGACGATGACCGCCCGCGCAGTGCTTGTCCTGGGTGCGACCGGGTTCATCGGCGGCCAGGTGGCGCGAGCGTGCTTGGCACGCGGCTGGCGCGTGCGTGCCCTGCGCCGCCGCCCGGGAGCGACCGGAGACCTGGCTGGGGTCCCTGTCGAATGGGTTGAGGGCGACCTCTCCGATCCAGAACAAATTGGGCGCGCCATGAGCGGCGTCGACATCGTGTTCCACGCTGCAGGCTACTACCCCCAGGGTGGGGCGAGCGTGGCGGAGCATATCCGCCGCGGCCGGGTGACGATGCAGACGGTGCTGCGGGCGTGGCGGTCGGCCGGTGCGCCGCGCATGGTGTACACCTCCAGCCTGTCGACAATCGGCTGGCCGCCGCCGGGGCAGTCGCGGCCGGCGAACGAGGGGGATCACTACGTGCCCGGCACGCTGCCGCGCTCTGCCTACTATGAGGTCAAAGCGGCGACGGAGCAGCTGGCGCTGGAGGCGCCGTTGATCGTGGTCAATCCGACGGCGGTGTTTGGCCCCGGAGATGTGCATCTCACTACGGCGCGCCTGCTGGTGCTGGTGGCGCGCGGCTGGGCTCGCCTGGCGGTGCCTGCAACGAT
>JALHUE010000286.1 GCA_022866145.1 Anaerolineales bacterium
AGTAGCACCCCCGGTTCCCAGTTCGAAGCGAGCTATCCCCGAAACATCTATTCGCCGTCAGAGCGGCATGAGCAAGTCCAGCAGGTGCTAGGCAATCAACTCACGTACCTCGGAGGGTACAAGTTGGGCACGCCCTTGCACCTGCTTGGGAGAGGCCTGTCGGACGGCAGGCGGCCGGTAGGGTTGTTGTCTTGTGAGTATCCAGAAGGCAGCCTCCGCGAGGTGGTGGGCGACGGCGCCGACGGCTATGGCGTGGCCTTTGCGCTGGCTGACCTGGTCGTAGATCTGGCAGGCGTACTTGGTCTTCCACGCGGGGTGGCGGCGGTGGCGGACGACGACGTTAGCGGCCTCGATGAAAGCCCACTTCAGGTACTGATTGGAGGGCTTGCGCATGTGGTCGAAGTGGGTCTTGCCACCGCTGGCGTGGACGGTGGGAACGACACCGGCATAGCTGGCGAGCTGGCCTGGGGTGTGGAAGCGATCGATGCAGCCGATCTCGCGCTCGATCACGATCGCTAAGATGTCGCCAATTCCGGGAAGGGTCTTGAGCAGCTGGATGGAGGGGGTGAGGGCAATCCGGTCCCGGATGCGGTCTTCGAGCTGAGCGATCTGGTGCTGGAGGCCGTCGAGAGCTTCGAGCTCTTGGGCGACGCAGCGTCCGGTTTCCGGGGGGAGCCGAGAAAGGGTTGTCTTGAGCCAGGCCTTGCCCGCGCCGGCGAAAATGTCGCTGTGCTCCGTGCTGGTGATGCAGTACTCAGCCAGGGTGGCGTGGATGCGGTTCTTGAGGGCGGTCCTAAGCTTTGAGAGTGCCATCCGGGTGCGATGGAGCTCACGTTCATCCCGGATCTCCCCGGGCGGGAGCCAGACGGTGGGCAGGCTGTCCAGGTGGAGGAGCTTAGCCAGGCCCTTGGCGTCAAGCTTATCGGTCTTGTTGACGTTGCCCATCATGACCTTGGCCTTCGCCGCGTGCGCCAGGAGAGGCAAACAGCCGGCGGCTTCGATCTCGTCGGCGATCCACCTGTGCCGCACCACAGGTGCAGGCAGTACCAGTTGCCGACGGTCTCCAGCGCGACGGGGGTGCCATCGGGCATGGTTTCCAGGAAAGCCCGGATGGCCCCCGGCTGACGGTCGACCCGGTGTTGGGCGAAAAGGCGCCCGTCCTGATCGAGAATGGCGAACTGAGAGTAGCGCTTGCCCAGCCCTAGCGATCTGGGCCAGGGTGAGCGTCACAACCGATCCTATAATCCATGGTAGCTGCACCTTTCTCTGTCTGAGAGCGCGTCGGAAGCCAAACTGCGACGAGGATAGCGGAAGGTGCAGCACTTTCATATGATCAACTCGCTGCCTGCCCAGGCCGCACATCGTCGCGATGTCCTTCGGGAGGCCAGGCAAGCCGACTCGGCTGGCTGCCGATGAGTTGATGGGGTCGTCGCTGCAAGGGTGTGCTAGAGTGGAGGCGGTCTGGCCTGACTCGCCGAGTCAGCTGGGAGACCGTCGGCAGTAGTCGGTGTCACGGCCGATGGTTCGCCCCCGAGCCGCCGAGCGGCTTCCCCAGGGGGTGCTTCCTTCCAGGACGCTCCGCGGTCGCGAAGCTCGAGGCCGTTAGGCAGCCTGTACCCCTAGTTCGCCATTGCAGCCCGCGGAAGATCAATCAAGACTGGACGCGAGTATGATTGTCTGTCGCAGTGAGCCCAGGATCCACATGAAGCGCCCTCCTCCTTGTCGAGAGAGCAATGAGCACCATAGTTGACGTCGTCGTAGTAGGGGCAGGCCAGGCTGGATTGGTTGCCAGTTACCTCCTTAGCCTGGACCATGTCCAACACCTCGTGTTGGAAAGGGGTGACATAGGCCAGTCATGGCGTACACAACGATGGGATTCCTTCCACCTGAACACACCTAACTGGGCCAACGGACTGGCCGGAATGGAGTTTCATCCAGAAGAACCTCATGCCTTCGCCGGTAGGAACGCACTGGTAGCGTTCTTCGAGGACTACGCCAGCATCTTCCACCTTCCGATCAGGCCACGCACCAATGTGACTAGTCTTCGAAGAACCTCGGGCGGCTTGTATGCGCTCCGCACGCAGTCCGAGGAAATGCACGCCAAGGCAGTGATCCTCGCCTCGGGCGGGATTAGCCGGCCCCGCGTGCCGACACTGGCGCGTCAACTTCCCAACGATATTGCAGTGTGTTCAGCGGGTACCTACAGGAATCCCGAAGCTCTTCCCAAAGGTGCCGTGCTTGTCATCGGAAGCGGCCAATCGGGGTGCCAGATAGCGGAAGAGTTGCTCGAGGCTGGACGTGATGTCTATCTGTCCGTCAGCAAAGTGGCGCGGGTGCCCCGCTCGTACCGCGGCCGAGACATCCTCGCCTGGTGGAGGGACATGAGCATCTTGGATGTGAAGCTGCAACAGCTGGAGGATCAGTCTCTCCAGTCCGCGGCGCAGCCCCAGGTCTCGGGGACCCACGGCGGACACACCGTCAGCCTTCAATCCCTCGCACGGGATGGTGCTGTCCTTGTCGGGCGGGTGCTTGATGCCGATCATCGTGTCCTCAAGCTGGACGGGAGCGTTCGAGAGTGCATCCGTTTTGCGGACGAGAAGTCACGGGCCTTCAAGGCTGCCATTGACACTCACATAGATGGTGAAGGAATAGTGGCAGAAGCGCCACAACCTGATCCTGGGGAACCCTCACTCCCTGACCTGAGGGGATCGGAGGAGATCACCAAACTGGATCTGACGCGTGCAGGTGTCTCCAGTGTCATTTGGTGCACGGGCTTTGACGCCGACTGGAGTTGGGTGGAGGTGGACGTATTGGACCAGGGCGGCCGGCCTCGCCATACCGACGGCATAACGGAGTTTCCAGGGCTCTACTTCCTTGGGATGCCATGGCTTTCTGCTCGGAAGAGCGGCATTCTGTTTGGCGTGTCCGATGATGCCGCACGAATCGTTCAGCACATTCGAAACGACGGATTCGCTGACTAGGCTGCCCAACAACTCGCTGAAGCTGACCCGGCGGGCTGGGCTTTCAGGGGTTCTTGTCTTGCCCGCTGACTTGCCCTAGAGTCCTGGAGACGTTGCCCGCTTCCGCCGGGCAGCTTAGCTCGAGGCCGTTAGGCGTGCGCAGCGCTCTTCCGAACCTAGGCTGTCTGTCGTGCGTGGGAGTGAACTCTCTTGAAACCATCCAAATGGCATTCGCCAGCTATCGTCTCTGCAGTCGCTTTCGCCGCCTTCTCAGCCGTCCACCTGATCGACGACTTCCTATACGACGTACCGCACGAATTCCACTTGAGCGTCCCCACAACACTCATGCTCGCTCTCGCTTACATGGCTGCCCTGGTTGGCCTCGTCGCCGAGGCTGCCGGTGGTTCCCGCACCGGGTATCTTGGCCTTGCCATCGCAGGTCTGCTCATTGCCCTCGCCCAGCTCCTGAAGAGCGCACCTGAGATCCTCGAACCAGGGCCCTGGCATTTGGGTTGGGCCTCCGAACTCGCAGCAATGGGACTTGGGCTCTCCGCCGCGGCGACTACGTTCTTCTCTCTTCTTGCCTGGCGAGTACATTCGCAACTGCCCGGATCAGCCCCCAAGTGAGGTGCGCTTTCCACGTCCGCACGCCTAACAACTCGCTGCAGCTGACCCGGCTAGCGTGCGGAAAGTTGGAGCATGTCTTGCCCGCCAAATGGCGCGAGAATGGATGGGCCGATGCCTGAGCCGCCGGGCAGCATAGCTCGAGGCCGTTGGGCGGCTCATGGCGCCACGATGCGTCCGTTTGTGTAGGGAGGGGATCATGTCCCGCACCAACGCTCTCCGAACACATCTAGGCAGAGTGGCCATTGCCATATTCTTCGCCCTAGAGAGCGCCTGCAGTGGGCTGCCTGGGGCGTCATCGCCTGGCCGCGTCCCGCAACAACTACGAATAGCGAATGGCAGCAATGAGGACATTGCAGGACTCACGGTCCTCTTCCCTGCGGCGTCGCTGGATCCCCCTGTAATTCGAGTTGAATTCGGCGATGTCCTGGCAGGGGCCACTACAGACTACCGAGAGGTGCCGAGCGGGGTCTACAGGTACGCGGCCTATGAGTACAAGCTGGGAGGTCGTGTACTGACTCAACGGGTTGAGGATTGGTTCGGCGAGACTCCGATCGAAGGACACCGATTCACATATCGAATAGAGTTCCGGCGCCAAGGAGAGACCGGTGGCCAGATACAATTACTCGAACTCCTGGTTGACGATCCATGAGGCGTGAGACTGCGCATCCCGCGGCCACAGCCAGAGCCGCCCAACAACTCGCTGAAGCCGACTCGGCTGGCGGGCGAAAGCGCAATTGTTCTTCGCCTGCTTTGTTGCCATACAATGAAGGAGCCAAGCGTGAGCCGCCGAGCGGCTTAGCTCGAGGCCGTTGGGCGGCTCTACTGAGGAGCTGGAGCAGTAGGCGCGCAACGGAGACAGAAGGAGCCTCAGGGTGCTTGAACCATTCTTCTTCGCGCTAGGTCTTGTGAACAGCGTGGTTCTGATCTTCATCTTTCTCATTCGCAAGAATCATCTTGCTCTTCTGCAAAGAATCGGATGGGTATACTTCCTTCTAGCGATTCCAGCCATCTATGCGATCTTCCTCGTCCAACAGGAACAGAAGACACCACGATACACTGTCTTTCTGGGAATCTTCTTGGCATTTCTGGCGATCGAAGCTCTCTATGACTGGATACTGAAGATCCCATTCCGAGAGAAGATGGATTGGAAGCAATTGGTGCCATATGTCGCGCTCTACATCTCGATGAATTATGGATTTGTGGTAATGACTTGGAAATACTATTCCTTGATAGGCGGGATCATCTTGCTTGGTCTTTTTGCCATCCAAATCACTGCAAACATGGTCACGCATCCAGAGTCCACAATCGAAAGAAAGTGACCTCGGGACTATGCACCGGGGCGCCCTGAGACCCCGGAGATGCCGCCCAACAACTCGCTGAAGCCGACTCGGCTGGCGGGCGAAAACGTACTGGTTCCTTGCCTGCGGAGTTGCCCTAGAATGGAGGTGTCAAGCCTGAGCCGC
>JALHUE010000287.1 GCA_022866145.1 Anaerolineales bacterium
CGATGGCTCCACGCGCCATGTCCACGCCCAGGCCACCAGCTCCTGGCCGCCCAACAACTCGCTGAAGCCGACTCGGCTGGCGGGCGAATATCCAGGCAAATTGGCCTGCCGTGTGGTCGGCGCGAGAATAGAAACCAGCCTCAGCCGCCGAGCGGCCTAGCTCGAGGCCGTTAGGCGGCATCACACATGGCATGCGCGAAATCCTACAGTGAAACGTAGACGTCCGTACCCTGAAATAGCCGTCGCGATAGCTTCAGCCGCGTGGGGTTTGTTCTGGATACCTCTCAGAGCAATTGAACGCTTCGGCCTTGATCCCGCCTGGGCTACCCTGAGCCAGTTCCTCGCGCCCCTCGTCATCCTGATGCCGTTCGCGACCCTGCGTTGGCTGCGCAAGCGGCCCACCGGTATTCAACAGTATCGCACTGGACTGCTCATCGGGGCTGCGGTTGCGCTATACCTCGAGAGTCTGCTCCTTACCGACGTTGCACGCGCACTGATCCTCTTCTACGCGATGCCGGCATGGGGGACGCTGTTGGAAGTGGCCCTGATGGGGCGTCCATTCACCCGATGGCGCGGCATCGCCCTGCTCCTTAGCTTGTCGGGGATGCTCATCCTTCTCGGCGTGGGCGGACCTCACTCGTTGTCCATGAACCTCGGAGACCTGATGGCCTTGCTCTCAGGCATCCTGTTTGCATTTGGCGCCATGCGAGTCCGCCAGGCACCTGAGACATCGGTCTTTGAGCAGATCTTCGCATTCTTCCTGTATGGCTCCGTCGCAGCTCTGGTTCTTTCCTTGCTCCCGCTTGCCGCTCTCGGTCAGCCTCCATCCCTGGAACAGTTGATCACACTCGCACCGTGGCTCTTATTGATCGCAGTCACATTCTTGATCCCAGTGATGTGGGGAGTCTACTGGGGTTCCCGCCACGTCGACCCTGGCAGGCTGGGCATCTTGCTCCAGATTGAGGCCGTCGTGGGAATTGGCAGCGCAGCTCTGCTCGCAGGAGAACCATTTGGTGCGCGCGAGGCCATTGGTGCGATCCTGGTCGTCAGCGCAAGTCTGGTAGAGGTCATCGGGAATGCGAAAGGCACATCTGCGGACGCCGAATCGCCATCTGTGCGCCCCCTCAAAGGCGAAGTGTGAGCAGTCGGGCTGATGGGTAACAGAAAGTCCAAGTTGATTGGTAACACTCACAACGGCTTGTTTTGGGGATAACCCCCCATGTAGCTGCAGGGTTTCCTCGTCGAAGCGACCGAGGAGCAGCGGCCCGAAGTAGACAGCCCACACGCCGTCTTCAACCTCTTCGGGGCCGACGTACTCTTCTTCCAGGACGTGGCTCACGTTCACCCAGGCACTGCCCCAGCGGATGCCGCCATTGCGGCTCACCAGGCGTCGCTCGAAGTGAGCCGGGTATTCAAGTTCGGGGATCCGCTCGGGGTAAGGGCGAAAGGACGGCCGATACACGGACGCCGGCGTCTCCTGGCCGAGAGACTCGTGGGGCCGATCGTGGTTGAACTCCCGCACGAAGTGGTTGAACTTGCGCTGCTGGGCACTCAGGCTTGAGGCTGGGGGTTTGACGGTGTCGTGCTTGAGGGTCTTGTGGAAGCGCTCATGGCGCGCATTCTGCTGGGGATGGCCGGGGAGGATGAGCTCTGGGCGGATGCCGATCTTGATCCACCACACGTGGAGTCGGGATAGCCGGTGGATGGCCTGGGAGGCGAAGGGTGCGCCGTTGTCTGTGCGGATCACGTCTGGTAGTCCGAACTCCCGGAAAGCCCGCTCAAACAGAGGCTGGACGAGCTCATGCTTGGTCGAGGGCAGGCCAATGCAGGCCAGGCAGTACCTCGAGAACCCATCCATCAGGGTGAGCGGGTAGCACCATTTGCCGTCGAGGGTCTTGAATTGGCCTTTGAAGTCAGCCGTCCAGACCGAATTGGGGTGCGACATCGGCGTCTGTCCAAGGCCGGGATGGCCCGGATGCGGCCGCCTGCGCCTTGGCTTCACCAGGCCGTGCCGTTTGAAGAGTTCCGCCGTGGTGGATCGAGCGGGGAGGGGCAGGGATGGTCGCTGCCCGTGAAGGATCCGCAGTATCTTGGCTGGCCCCCAGCTCAAATGCTTGCGGCGGATCGTCAGGAGAACCGCCGCCACATCGGGGCGCAGCCTGTGGGGACACGAGTGGGTTGCATGCGAACGGTCCTCGAGCCCTTCCCGGCCCTCGGCCCTCCAGCGCTCCACCCACTTGTAGCCGGTCTTGCAGGAGATGTCGAAGAAGGCGCACAGTTCGGTGAAGTTGAAAACCCCGGCCCGAAACGTCTCAATGAAGCGGATCTTCTCGTCCATGGGTAAGACAGCTCTCCAGGGCATGGCCACCTCCTCGGTGGCATGCCCCTTGCAAGAGTGTTACCCATCCACCTGGACTAAACTGTTACCTATCAGCCCGGACTGTACCGGGGCGCCGCCTAACAACTCGCTGAAGCTGACCCGGCGGGCTGGGGCTTAGGGTGGGGCGCCTGGCCCGGCGGCTTGCGCGACAATCATGGGCGTCTGCCCGCGTCCGCCGGGCAGCTTAGCTCGAGGCCGTGAGGCGGCCAGGGCCGTTCTACCGGAGATCCGAGTGCCCAATTGGCATCTTATCTTCAATAGCGCCTTCATCTGTGGCGTGGCATTGTCCCTCGTCCTCACGACGATCATGATCATAAGCGGGGTCGTCGCCCCCGACATGTGGGTCGGCGACTACCCTCCCGACATCAGGCAGAGATACGGCCCTATGTCCCCTCGGGCTGCCCTCCTGCGCCCCTACATAGCTGTTGCGTTCTTCACAGCTGTCCTCGTCATTCCCATACTCGGCCTTTTCGCCTTACGGGCTGAGATCGAATACGTGCCATTCATACCAGCGTTGGCGTTCTCTGCAGTCGCCCTGCTTGTCTTCAACGCATTCGATCTGATCTTCCTCGACTGGCTTCTCTTCTGCACGATCCAGCCACGGCCGATGGTTCTTCCAGGCACCGAGGGGATGCCAGGCTACCGCGACTACCGCTTCCACTTCATAGGGTTCCTAAAGGGCTTGGGAGTCTGTGCGGTCGGCGCCCTGTTCATGGCCATTCTCTGGATGGTCGCACAGAGGCTCACTATGTAGGCAAGCACCTGAACCCTTGGCCGCCTTCCAAGTTTCTTCCCCGGAATGACGCTCATATGTAAGGCACTTGCCTGAGAACCCTGCCCGAGAGCATGTCCGGCCGTGGGAAGATGCTGCCCGAGGACCGGCGGTCGAAGACCAGGTACGCCGCCCAGCAACTCGCTGCCTGCCAAGGCCGCACATCGTCCCGATGTCCTTCGGGAGGCCGGGGAAGCCGGCTCGGCTTGCGCGCGAGAATGCGACGGTTCCGTGGCGGCCGTCTTCCCATGGAATGAAGGAGAAAAGCCCGAGGCGCCGAGCGGCTTGGCTCGAGGCCGTTGGGCGGAGCGATTCAAGAGAAATGCACCATCGAGAGCATTGCTTCCATCAAAGACCCATGATCGATGCACTCCGCCCATCGATGGGAGGCGCCCGAGGTTTGTTGCTCATCCTTGTCGGCAGCCTGGTCATCGCGGTCGCTACTCAAAATCAGGTCCCGCGACCCATCTCTCCGATACCGATGACACCAGAAGCGTTGGCTGTCCCGCTCTTGGGGGCGGTCCTTGGAAGCGGGCGGGCCCCCTCGGCCGTGGTATCCTTTCTCCTGCTTGGTGGCGTGGGAATCCCGGGATTCTCGCCGCCGAAGCCATTGGGATGGGTCGGTCTATCGGTCCAACAGCGAGCTATCTTGGTGCCTTCGTTGTCGTAGCGTTCTTGGTTGCTGTGCTCAGCGAATAGGGGTGGGCGCGAAGGCCTTGGTCCATCGCAGCGAGCATGGTCGTGGGCCATGACGCCATCTACATGGTCGGAGTCCATTGGCTCGGGCGCTGCGTTGGCGGGGAGGCGGTGCGGAGAGCAAGTGTCTCTCCCTTCGTGGTTGGGATATCCTCAAGGTCACGCGGGCCACGGGCATAGTGTCCACAGACTGGAAACTCCTGCGGAACGACGGACGCGCGACGAGCTCGACAAGGCAGTGGGTACGAGCGGAGCGGTGGATAGCTGGAAGGGGGGTGCTCGTGGCCCGGCATGGAGTGCGAATGCGCATGGTCCGTTCATTGCCCCGCTGAGGAGCTCAGCTTGAATCCCTACGCAGTCAGGCGCGGTTTGCGGGTTCGTCGTGCCGGGGTGCTCCGACGGCGAAGACGGGCGTGCGCCGCTGGAGCAGGATCCCAAGAGTGATGGCCCCTATGCGATTGGGCAACATCCTGCAGGCCTCTCGTCGTCCGGGGACAATCTCGAGTCTTCTGGCTCTCCTTGTCCTGTCGGTCTTCCTGCAGATCCGGTGGGGGCCTCCGAACCACAAGATGCAACTAGATGGAACGGTATTTGCCTACGCGGGGAAGCAGATTCTCGATGGAGATATCCCCTACAAGGACTTCTGGGATCACAAGCCTCCTGGGGTGTACTACCTCAATTCGCTGGCCTTTCTGATTGGGCCGGCAGATGCCTGGACGATCTGGTTCCTCACGGTGTCGTGGACGATCTTCATCGCGATAGCCTTCTATGCCCTGCTTTCCAAGATCCTGACCAAAGGGTCGGCTGTTCTCCTGACAGGCGTCCTATTGGCGACGTTGCTGCAGCCGAAGTTCTATGAAGGCTCAAACATGACGGAGTTCTACGGCGTTCTGCCGTCCGTCGCCTCCTTGCTTCTTGCATTCCTCTTCCTGGAACGGGGAGACAACCGCTTTGCAGTCGGGTTGGGGGCCGCATTCGCTGCGGGCGCTCTGCTGAAGCAGACGAATGTCGGGACCTCGTTAGCATGCATTGCAGTGATTCTCCTCTATCAGAGCCGAGTGCGTGGAATCCGAGAAGGCCTCAGGTCCCTCGGAGCCGTCTGCATTCCCGTAGTCATCAGTCTTCTTGTCGTCGGAACCTATTGGTATTCCCAGGGTGCGCTTGCGCAACTCTGGCAATCCACCGTGGAATACAACCTGCTCTACGTCGAAGGAAACTGGGGGGTAGGGAGCCTGTACGGTGCCTTGAGGGAGGTTGCGACTGACCCTTCGCTGTCCCCGCTTCTTGTCATCGCTCTCGCGGCAGCTCTCGGATTCGCAGCGGCACGCCGACATGCTTTGGGTTTGTGGTTGGCGGGGGATCGCGGACCGGATGCTGCGATCCCACTCGACTTCCTGTTCCTGGCTGTATTCCTGTCTCTCTTCTCGGAGATAGCTCTTGTCGCGCTCGCCGCCGGGAAGTACGGTCACTACTTCTTGACCCTTCCGCCGGTGCTGTGCGCGGCGTCCAGCTACTGGCTGGTCCGCAAGGGGGTCGCCCTCTCCCCGGGTGAGCGTTGGGATGGGGGGACTGCGAGGGCAACTCCGTTTGTGTTTGGGGGTCTGGCAGTCTGGTTGGTTGCCACGGTCGGGCTCGTACGGCCGTCGATGGACCAGATCGGGACTCTCCTCCGCAACGTGCCGACTCGCACCCCGGCGATATCGGCCATTGACGACTACGTCATGGACACCACCGAACCGGACGAGAGTGTGCTTGTGTGGGGATTGGGAGCGGAGCTCAATTTCGAAACCGGCCGCCGTTCTCCAACGCCCTATGTATATTACCTGCCGCTCTTCATGGGGGGGTTTCACAACGGCGAGCTCTGGGACCGTTTCTTGGCAGATCTCCGTGACGATCCACCTGCATTGATCATCGCCCCGCGTGAAAGCGGCTCTGCACCACGATTCTATGCTTCTGAGCAGGAGCTGCATGAAGCCTGCGGATGCCAAGGTGAGATCCTCTCCGGATTCACCGAGTTTTCGCGGTTTGTCAACACGCGCTACCACCGCGAACCGGCGCTCGAGGATCAGTTCGTGATCTTTCGGCTCGATGATTCTCAGGGATGGAACCTTGCCACGGAGGGATATGGCGCCGCCGCACAGCGAGGTGGCCTTCCCGGAGTTCCCCTATGGACTCGGCAAGGAAGCACCCTGGCGGCAAGCGGAACTCTGAGGATGCCTCTGCCAAGGCTGGTGGATAACCCTAGTGGTATACCAGGAGGGAGTGAGTAGCTCCCCTCTTCCTCACCGCCATGGCCGCCCAGGGAGGATGAGCCTTACGGGCCCATTGCGACTGGGTACCGGTGGGGTGGGCCAGAGGGGTGCTAGCTCATCACCCGCAGGATGACAGAGATGGCCACGCCCCTTGGATCTCGCGATGCACCCCGGACAGAGAGCCAGATGAAGGGAGTCCTGCTGGACCTGAGCCTGGCCGTGGTCTTGGTGGTCGCGATTCTCACCCTCCAGATTCGGTGGAGCCCCCGCTTCGTCGAGATGGGACCCGACAGCGGTTTGTTTGCCTATGGTGGCGAGAGAATCTTGCAGGGGGACCTCCTGTATCGGGATGTGTTCGATACCAAGCCGCCCGGAGTGTTCTATCTCAATGCGGCTGCGCTCCGCTTCGGTGGTGAGACGGTGTGGCCGATCTGGGGGCTTTCGGCCTTGTGGAGCGCGGCAGCCGTAGTCGGCCTGTACTTCGTCCTGAAATCCCTGACTGGCAGGATCGCAGCCCTGGCGGCTACATTCCTATTCCTGGTTGTGCTGCACCAAACCGGGGTGTATCAGGGCGGGAATTCCACGGAGCTCTTCGCCCTCCTTCCGCAGGTCCTGGTCTTGGGGTGTACGGTCTGGTACTTGCGCAAGGGGCAGGGAAGGGCGATCTTCCTTGCCGGGATGGCAACTGCACTTGCATTCCTCTTCAAGCCGACGTACATCGCCCTGGGCGTGGTCTGCTCCGGCCTGATCATGGGAAAGGGGATATGGGAGCGGCAATGGCGTCTGGTGCTGAGGCTCCTACTCATCTTCATGACCGGCTTCGGGCTGCCGCTCCTCCTTGTGGCAAGCTACTGGTATGTACGCGGCGGACTCACCGACATGCTGGATGCCCTGTTCGTCTATGGCTCGGCCTATGTCCGAGGAGGGTTGTCGGCGCGCAGTCTGTATGTGACCTTCCGCAAGCTAACCGAGAGCGCACCCATGGCGAACCTGACGATGTTGGCCATGGCTGGAATGATCCTGCTTGCCTGGGAGCTTCACAGGGCACGCCGCCGGAAGCTACCTGCCGGCGAGGGAACGCAAGGCGTGACCGGCTTCGCCGCCTCCGTGATCACGGACGCCGCTGGCCTGGTTCTCCTCGTGACCCTAGTGGCGATCCCGCTGGAGTGGACCTTGGTCGCCCTGTCAGGCCAGAACTTCGGCCACTACTTCATCACGCCCCTGCCGGCAATGGCCACGATGGCAGCCTTCGCCCTTCACCGTGCATGGTCGGCAGGGCGGGAAGATGCGGGCGAGAGCCCATGGCGAATTGCTTTCGCCGGCTTGGCATCGGCCATTCTGGCGGTGGGGCTACTCTTGGGGCTTGTGCAGGGCATGCCCGACCGATATCAATGGAATAACCTGCTTGC
>JALHUE010000288.1 GCA_022866145.1 Anaerolineales bacterium
CGGCAGCTCGGTTGGCAACGTAGGCCTCTACGGTAAGCACAACCACCATCACCACGACCATCTGCAAGGGTATCAGAAACCTCGGGTTGTCCCCGTGGTCGAGCAGCGTTTGGGCGATGGATATCCCCAGCACCATCGCCGTGCCCGCCAATACCGCTGCGTGGCGCACCAGTGCCCGACGGACCTGCCCGATAGCCAGGGCCCCCGCGCACAGCATCAGAAACGCCAGGTTGAACAGAATCAGGATCCCACGGGTGAATGAAGCGTACAGCGCCATCCCGGTGCGCAAGGGCACAGACGAGAAGGCGGACAGGTCCCAGTAGATCGGCGCCTTCCAGAAGGCAACCCATCCCTCGGCCACACTGCGCCCATACAGCTCTGGATGCTCACGGATTAACCACAGCGACAGGCGCTGCATCTCGCGCGACAAGTCGTAGAACCCGAGGCCGGATGCCCGGGAGAGCTCAGGTATGGCGTCCCAGATGGCGTTGGTCTGTGTTCCCCGGGCGGCGATCTGTGCCTCACGGTAGCGCAGGTAGGTGTCCCGGATCGGCGCCGCCTCATCCGGCAGGTACTCGAAGAAGGCGCCGGTGTGTTGGACCAGGCTGTACCCCCCCATCACCGTGGGCGAGAGCATCCCGTACTTGCTGTGGATGAACCCCAGCCAGCTCCCGAGCAGCAGGATCGGCGCCAGCGAGAAGGCCGCGCTGCGAACCCAGCGGGTGCGCCCGCCCGCCGCGCCGGAGAACCATACAAAGGGAAGCAGGATCGCCGGCAGAACGAAGAACAGCGGACGCGTCAGCCCCGCCAGGCTTGCCGACAACCCGAGAAGGGCGGCCCAAACCGCGGCGGAACTCTCTGTCGGAGATAGCTGCAGGGCGAGGAGCACGACCAGGCAGCCGACGACGAAGAACGTGGTCAGCGTCTCCGTCAGCAGGGCAGCCTCGAAGAACAGCTGTCCCGGCAACAGCGAGTACATCCCGGCCACCCCGGCGGCCAGAGGCGCATTCCGGCTCAGACGCCAGCACACCCAGTAGATCCCCAGGGTGATCAGCAAGCCAAGTACCGTCTGGCCCAGCCATACCCGGTGCGGATCCTCCCCGACGAGCGCCAGGAACGCGGGGTAGCCTGGCGTGCGCGTGCCGTCATAGCCGCGCAGCGACAACCCCGCCACCACCTTCGCCAGCCGCAGATAGGCTGCCGTGTCGCCAAAGGGGGTCGGCTGGTACACCTGCCAGAACAGCAGGCGGATCAGCCCGGCCAGCGCCATCACGCCCGCTCCCCACCGGACCTCGGCTCGCCTCCACACCGGCTGTTTCGCAGTCGGCTTCGCGCCTTCGGGCAGAGCTTGCGGGGCGACAGAATCGGCGGCGGGCGGGCTCATTGGCCAATGCCCTCCAGCACCTTGCGGCACCGGGCTGACCAGCCGTATTGCAGTGAATCGCGCTGGGCCCTTTCCGCCAGGGGCGCGTACTTCAGCGGTTCAGTCGCCAGCGCCGTCAGCGCCCGGTCCCAGGCTTCGAGGTCTTCTGCAGGCAGCAGGATCGAGTTCTCGGCGTTGAGCACCTCGCGCAACGTCGGCAGATCGCTCGAAAGGATCACCCTGCCGGCAGCCAGGTATTCGAAGAGTTTCATCGGGCTGTAGAAGGTGGAGAGGTTGCCCTGGCGCAAGTACACGTTGCGCTCGTAGGGCATCAACAGTATGTCGCTGGCAGCGTGCACCATCGGCAGGTCCTGATTGGGCACGAAGCCGAGCAGGCGAGTGTTGTCTGCATCCAGATGCCCGAGTTCGGCGCGCCACCCCTCGACGGACGCCGGGTCGCCCCCGGCCCACACGAACTGGATCGTGGGATGGCGCCGGGCCAGCTGCACCAGCATGTCGAGGCCTCGGCCGCGATACAACTGCCCGGTGTAGGAGGCGGTCAGGCGATCCGGCCAGCCCAACCGCCGGCGGGCTTCGGACGGGCTTGGCAACCCGGCATAGCGTGCCAGATCCGCCGCGTTGGGCGCGACCACGGCAAAGGGCGGCTCGAGGGCCAAGCGGTAGTTCTCCACCAGCCAGCGCTGCAAGGCATGGGTTGTCATGACCAGACGGCGCGCCCCGCCTCCGTGCACAAACGCCCGCAGCAGGCTGGGACCCAGGCGGCCATGCGGCCGATCGTGAAGGTCAAGCAGGGTTGCCAGGCCGGCCTGCGCCGCCAGGGCTGCAGCCTGCAGTGGCCTGACGTACAGCAGGTCCGCATGCCATCGGCGGGCGGCCAGCACGGCGCGGCCGCAGAAGTCGTAGTGCCGGAGCGGCGTCGCCGACCGGATCCACTCGATGGGGAACGCATGCTGCAGACCGAACTGGCGCATCAGGTCCACCGGCGAGACTCCCGGGTTGTGGCCCGGAGTCCACAGCCGGACGTC
Organism: Anaerolineales bacterium; assembly: GCA_022866145.1. Taxonomy (NCBI): domain Bacteria; kingdom Bacillati; phylum Chloroflexota; class Anaerolineae; order Anaerolineales; species Anaerolineales bacterium. The sequence continues at coordinate 2,410 of JALHUE010000288.1, forward strand.
GTGGCCGAGGCTGGTCAGGTTATCGCACATCTTCATGACCTGCAGAGCATTGGCCCGCCGCGAGGGTATGGGCGAGGTGGCGATGTAGGCGATGCGCATCCGGTCACCCTTCCCGAGCGGTGTCGCTGTCGGACTGGCGGCGGATAATGAGCAGCACCTTGCCCGCGATCACCGTGGAGGTCACGGCAAAGTACGCCGACAGGATGGCGGCCATGGCCACTGCCCCGCCGGCCGGCACCAGCGCCAGGGTGAAACCAACCTTCAGGACCGCCGCCACCAAATTGACCAGCGTCGGGAATCCAGGGAAGCCCAGAGCCAACAATGTACGCCGGGCCCAGTACAGCGTGTTGGCGGCGAAGGCCCCCAGGAGCAGGATCAGCAATACGTCGTAGCTCGTCGGCAGGAATTCCGGCCCCCACAGGGCGGCGATTAACTGTTCCCCGAAGATGACCAACACGATCGAAGCGGTCAGGCTGTAGGCGGCGGCCATGACGCTGCCGCTGCGCAGCAGATAGCGCACGTTCGACCACTGCCGCGTCGCCACCTCACGGGCAACCTCGCGATAGGTCGGATTGATGAGTGAGTCCACCGGGATCAGGATCAGGTTCAGAATCGCCATGCCAAGCTTGTAGTAGCCCGCCTGGGTGGGGGTGCTGAGGGCGCTCAGCCAGAGCAGCTCGCTGTCGTGGGTGATCAGATTCAGCGTGCCATTGAGGTTGGTGTTGATGGCAAAGCTGGTCATCGGTCGCCGCTCCGAGCGGAGCACAGTGAGCGGGAGGCGCCACCAGCCTCCGCCCCACAAGCGCCGCGCCTGGACCCATGCCGCTACCGTCAGGCACGAAGCGGCGACCACCTTTCCGATCAGGTAGGCGCCCAGAACGGCCGGCAGCCCGAGCTTGGCCGCGTAGGCGCCGCCGACCAAGAGCAGGGTCAGCGCGCTCTGGGTCAGGTTGAAGGCCGCGATCTGGCGGAACTGGTTGGTCACCGCCAGCAATCCCTGGGCGCTCTCAGAGATCAGATTGAAGAGCAAGACCAGGCCATACGCCAAGATCAGGGGGGCAGCCTCCGGCATGTGGACCAGCTTGGCAGCTGCCCAAGGCGCCAGCAATCCGACCAGGACGAAGGCCAGCACCGAACTGGCGGCCTCGGTGATCCCGGCGGCTTTGAATGTTGCTCCGGCCTGAACGGCCTCTCCGCGAGCCTGATGCCCCCCGACGAACTTGACCACAACCTCGGTCATGCGAAAAGAGGTCAGGCGGTTCACAACGGTGACGAACTGGATGATCGTCCCCAGAACGCCGAATCCCGCCACGCCGAGCAGGCGGGCGGCCAGGATGCTCTGGACCATGCTGAGCGCCGCCGCCAAGGTGCTGGAGCTGAGCAGGTATCCCGAATTTTGCACCAAGCGGCGCAAGAGAGGATTTTTCAGGGGCTTCATGGAGAGAAGCCGGTTGAAGGGAGGGGGCCTGTCCGGCATCGAGCGGTCAGTCGGTCGTGGGAATGCTCTTGGCCCACGAACGCTCTTGGCGGTACCAGGCCACGCAGGCTGCCAGCCCGTCCTCCAACGACGTCAATGGTCGCCAGCCCAGGACCTCGCCGGCGCGGTGGATGTCGGCCCAGGTGGCGCGCACATCGCCAGGCGCCGGTGGCTGGGTGCGGACGTCCGCCGTGCGCCCAATCATGGCCTCGAGCATGGTCAGGACCTGCCGCAGCGGCGTCGGGCGGTCACTGCCCAGATTGATCACCTGGAAGCCAGTGGGGCGCAGGGCGGCGATCGTGCCGTCGGCGATATCCTGGACGTAGGTGAAATCCCGCTCCTGGGCCCCGTCTCCGTAGATCACCACCGGCGTGCCTTCATGGATCCACTGCACGAAGCGGAAGATCACCATGTCTGGCCGCCCGGCCGGGCCAAAGACAGTGAAGTAGCGCAGGATCGTCACATCCAGGCCAAACAGGTGATGGTACGAATGGCAGAGCAGCTCGGCCGCGCCTTTGCTGGCGGCATACGGCGACAGGGGACGGCTGATGTCGGCGTCTTCGCGGAACGGGCGGGGGTTGTGGGCGCCGTATAGGCTGGAGGTCGATGCCTGTACGACCTTGGGGACGCCGGATTGCTTGCACACCTCGAGGACATTCAGAGCGCCGATCAGGTTGGCGCGGGCGTAGGCCATCGGATCGCGCAGGCTGGGGCGCACACCCGCCCGGGCGGCGAGGTTGAGCACGGCATCGAACGATCCGCTCCCCCAGGCCCGCTCCAGATCCTGCCGATCGGAGACATCGGCTCGCTCGAACGTGAAGCCGGCTTGCTGCCGCAGCCGATCCAGGCGCCAGGTCTTCAGCCGCGGGTCATAGGCATCATTCAGGTTGTCCAGGCCGACGACCTGGTGCCCCTGCTGCAGCAGCCCCGCCGCCACGACCGAGCCGATGAACCCGGCCGCGCCGGTGACCAGGTAGCGGGCCACTACAGCCTGACCACGCGGGCCGACGGCGATGCCACGTGGCGCATGGCATTGCGCGTGTCGAAGATCAGCCTGGCACTGCGCCCCAGGGCCTGGTAGTCGACGGCCGAATGGTCGGTGATAATCACCACGCAGTCGGCACGGCGGGCCTCGGCCTCGAGCGATTCGATCGATTGCATCCCCCAGCCTTCATCCTCAATGCGGGCAACATGCGGATCGTGGTAGCTGACTTCGGCGCCCTTCTCGCGCATCAGGCCGATGACATCCAGCGCCGGCGATTCGCGGGTATCCGAGATGTTGGGCTTGTAGGCCACTCCCAAAACCAGCACCTTGGCGCCGGCCAGCGCCTTGCCATCCTGGTTGAGCAGGTCCTGTACCCGCTGCACCACGACCCGGGGCATGTTGGTGTTGATCTCGCTGGCAAGCTCGATGATGCGGGCGTTGTACTTGAGGCTCTTGAGCTTCCACGACAGGTACAACGGGTCGATGGGAATGCAGTGCCCGCCCAGGCCGGGGCCGGGCGTGAATTTCATGAAGCCGAACGGCTTGGTGGCTGCGGCCTCGATCACTTCCCAGACATCGATCCTCAACCGCTCGCACATCAAGGCCATCTCATTGACCAAGGCGATGTTGACGGCGCGGAAGGTGTTCTCCAGCAGCTTCGTCATCTCGGCCACTTCGACGGAGGAGACGCGCACCACGGCCTTCATCGCCTGGCTGTACATCGCCGCCGCCACTTCGGAGCATGCCGGCGTGATGCCCCCGATGATCTTGGGCGTGTTCTCCGTCGTCCAGTCCTTTCGGCCGGGGTCGACCCGCTCCGGGGAGAACGCCAGAAACAGGTCCTGGCCGACGTGCAACCCGGTAGATTGCAGCTCGGGCAGCAGGACCTCGCGCGTCGTCCCCGGATAGGTCGTGGACTCAAGAATCACCACCATGCCCGGATGCAGGGCGGTGCGCAGCATCTGGGTAGCCGAGACGATGAACGAGAGGTCGGGGTCGCCGGTCTTGCGCAGCGGAGTCGGCACGCAGATGCTCACCCCGTCGGCCTGCTCGAGCGCAGCCACATCGCTTGAGGCTCGCAGCGCGCCGCTGTCCACCAGCGGCCGCAACCGCTCGGAAGGGATGTCCTCCACGTAGCTCTCACCCCGCTGTACCGCCGCGACTTTCTCGATATCCCGGTCCAGCCCGACGACGTGCAGGCCGCTTTCCGCCAGGACCACGGCCAGCGGCAGGCCGACATATCCCAGCCCGACCACACCGACCGTTGCCTGCTTGCGCTGAAACCTGTCAATCAGCTGGCGGGCGGCTGGGGGCAAGGATGGCGCGTGTTCTTGCATTGAACGTCCTCTCTCCGGCTGATGCCTAGAACAGGCTGAGCTGCTCCGGCTCGCCGCCGGGCTGGTTGTCCACCGGGACCAGCCGCGCCGCCTGGCCGAGCTGAGCCGGGATGCGGGCGAAGTCCTCTTCGACGATCCGGCGCAGCGAGGGCTGGTGGAGTGCGGCAGCTGGATGGTACATCGGCACCACCAGCCGGCCCTGCACCTGGCGCGGCTTGCCATGCACCTCGCTGATCTTCGCTCCCGGGAAGTAATGGGCCATCGAGAATCGGCCCAGGCTGACCACCAGACGCGGATTGACGGCCGCTAGCTGCCGCTCGAGGTAGGCGGCGCAGGCGGCGATCTCCTCCGGGAGGGGATCCCGGTTCCCCGGGGGTCGGCACTTGACGACGTTGCAGATGAACACTTGCTCGCGGCGCATACCGATCGTCGCCAGCAGCTCCTCGAGGAACTTGCCGGCGGCACCCACAAACGGCCGTCCCTGCTCATTCTCGTGGAAGCCCGGGCCTTCGCCGATGAACAGGATCTCGGCGTCGGCCGGCCCCTCCCCCGGCACGGCGTTCTTGCGCGACAGATGCAGCTTGCACTGCCTGCACCCGCTCACTTCTTGCGCCACCGCAGCCAACGTGCCTTCGGCCGTCATCCGTTGGCGCCTCCCGACGGATCCGCTAGATCCCGGATTTCGTCCAGGGTCATGAGCAGCGCGTCTTCGTTATTGTCCTTGTAGTAGCGCGGCCGCCTGCCGACGACGTTGAACCCGAACTCATGGTAGAGCTGGATGGCCGCCAAGTTCGAGTGGCGGACTTCCAGCGTCGCCAGCCGAGCGCCCGAGGCGACGGCCAGGTTCAGGGCGCAGCGCAGCAGTAGCCTGCCCACCCCCCGGCCCCGCCAATCCGGGTGGACAGCGAGGGTGCTGATGTGCGCCTCGTCGACGATCAGCCAAAACCCGATGTAGCCCGCGACCGCCGGCCCCGACGCCGGTTCCGCCTGGGCCACCAACATATGGGAGACGCGGTTGCCAGTGAGCTCATACTGATAGCTCGACTCCGGCCAGGGCAGGGCAAACGACACCCGGTCGATGCTTCGCACCGACGGGATGTCCTCGACCCCCATCGGGCGCACCGTGAGAGCTTCCGAGGTCTGAATCACAGAGCTGCTTGTCCTGCCGACTGCAAGTATTCCGGCACCAGCGCCGCCGGATCCGCCCGGGGTTCGGCCTTCAACCGCTGCCACCCCAGTTCGGCGAGGATGGCCGGGCGCCGAACGCACAGCGCCGGTGGAGCAACGTGCACGCCAGGCTGCGCCGAGAGCAGGGCACGCCTGTCCCGATCAATGTCGCCACAAACCCGGGTGGGGCCGGCGATCCGGCTGACCACCTCCGCCCAGTCCAGGCTTTCGGGGCGTCCCTGCGCCACCCAGCCGGTGGCGGCCCATTTGTACCATAGGGCGGCCAGCCTGGCCCGGCCTGCCTGGATGACAGCCAACAGGGCGTAGTCCCCTGCCGGCTGGGCGTAGGCCAGGATGTCCAGTGTGGGAACCCCGGCCAGCGGCAGGTTGTGTGCCAGGGCGATTCCCTTGGCCAGCGCCATCCCCACCCTCAGGCCGGTATACGAGCCGGGTCCGGAAGCGACGGCAACCGCCGTCAGCGAGCGCGCCGTCAACCCCATTCGGCGCAGGCTCAAGGCGACCTCGGGGGCGAGGTGCTCTGTTTGATAGCGTGTGCCCGTCCACACCTGCTCCACGAGCACCTGATGACCATCGTGCAGAGCGATGGCCAGGGCCTGGGTGGCAGTGTCAAGCGCCAGCAGCATCCCCTAGCTCCCGAAAGCCGAATGGCGGAACTGCCGAAGCAGCCGGTCGTAGCGCGGGCCCTCGGCCTGAAGGTGGACGCTTCTACGCGAGTCGTCCACCCAGCGCAGGTGCGCCGTCAGGGCATGCTGCGGCAGGAACCCTTCCAGGCGCTCCGGCCACTCAATCATGACCGGGTCACCCCGATCGAAGAGATCGTCAAGTCCCAGAAGAGCCGCTTCCTGGCGCTTCTCAAGCCGGAAGGCATCCAGGTGAACCAGGCGGGCACTATCCGCCCGTCGGTACTCGTTGATCAGGACAAAGGTGGGGCTGGACGCAGCATCGATCGCACCCCAGCCGCGGGCGATACCCTGCGCCAGGGTCGTCTTGCCGGCGCCCAGGTCGCCCTGCAGGAAGATGACATCGCCTGGACGGAGCAGCTCCCCAAGTCGCACTCCGAAGCGCTGCGTCTGTTCCGGACTGTGGCTGATGAAATCCAGACTGCGCTCATCCAGAATCGGCATGGTTCTCGCGATTATAGGCTTCGCATTGGGGCATGACAAGCGGGTTGGGCGCCTTTCCATCCTGTGGCCGCCATGCTACCATCCGAGCTATGCGAGTCCTTGTCTTCTCGGATGTGCACGCCAACCTCACCGCCCTGGAGGCGGTCCTGGAGGACTCGACTCGCCGCCTCCAGCCGGGACCTCCGATTGAGGCCCACTGGTACCTGGGGGACCTGGTCGGCTACGGGCCTGACCCGAATGAGTGCGTCGAACGGATTCGCTCCCTCCCGAATCTGCTGTGCCTGATCGGGAACCATGACCAGGCGGCCCTCGGCCTGCTCCCGCTCAGCCGCTTCAACCGGGAAGCACGCCTTGCGGCCGAATGGACCCGAGAGGCGCTGAACGAGGCGAACCGGGCGTTCTTGCAGGCGCTGCCCAGCCAGGTGGTGCTGGAGAATTTCACGCTGGCCCACGGCAGCCCCCGCCAGCCGATCTGGGAGTATATTCTCGATTACCACACGGCCGACATGAACTTCGACGCCTTCCACACCGATTTCTGCCTGGTCGGACACTCTCACATCCCACTGCAGTTCCACCGCAACTCCGCCAATACCTACCCGGAATCGTTGCCGGTGCACTGGGACGAAGCCATCGCTCTCAAACCCCGCATGATCATCAACCCGGGCTCAGTCGGGCAGCCCCGGGACCTGGATCCACGCGCCGCCTATGCCCTGCTCGACACCGAGGCCCCGAGCTGGGAATCCCGCCGGGCAGCCTACGACATCGAAGCCGTCCAACGGCGGATCCTGGGGGCCGGCCTGCCTCAGCGGCACGCCGAGCGCCTGGCCATCGGCTGGTAGCCGGGAACCAACCGGCGGGGAGGCGCGTCTAGTTTGCAGACACGCCCCGCCCGACCGGGCACCTCAGGAGGAACCCATGAGACGCCGAACTGCACTTCCCTTCACGATACTGGTCATCGCCGGCCTTCTGGCCGCCTGCGCCCCCGCCGCCATGAGCAGCGAGCCGCTCGTGGAGCAGCGCTTCGCCGTGGGCGACAGCGCCGCGTACCCGATGGAAGCCCCAGCTGCCGCACCGCCCATGGTGGAAGGCGAGCTCAAGTCAGGGGAGATGGCTCTCCTGGCGACCGACGCCAATCGCATGGTCATCCAGAACGGCAATATGACCGTTGTGGTCACGGACCCCGCCAAGTCGGCCGAAGCCATCCGCAGCATGGCTGAGAGCATGGGGGGGTTCGTCGTCAACCTCAACCTGTATCAGAGCTATTTCGGGGAACAGAGCTTCCCAGCCAACCAGGCTACGATCACGGTGCGCGTGCCGGCCGAGCGGCTGAATGAGGCCATCGAGCAGATCAAAGCCGGCGCAACCGAGGTCCGCAACGTGTCCGTCTCCGGGGAAGATGTCACGGCGCAGTACACCGACCTGGCTTCGCGCCTGCGGGCGCTGGAGACAGCCGAAGCCCAGCTGACCCAGATCATGCTGGAAGCCAAGCGCACCGAAGACGTGATGATGGTCTATAACCAGCTGGCACAGGTCCAGACCGAGATCGAGGTCATCAAGGGCCAAATGCGCTACTACGAAGAGAGCGCCGACCTCTCGGCTCTGACCGTCGAGTTGCTGCCCGACATCGCGGCCCAGCCGATCGAGACTGGTGGTTGGCAGATCGTCGAGACCCTGAAGACGGCCGCCGAGGCGCTGCTGGGCGCCGTCAAGGTCCTGGTGCGAGCGGTTATCTGGCTCGGGGTGTACGTCCTGCCGGTCCTGCTCCTGCTGGCGCTGATCTTCGTCCTGCCGGTCTACGTGATTGTGCGGGCCATCCGCCGCCGGCGCCGCGCCCGCCGGCAGCAGCCGCCCGCCTAGGCGGCGCCGCCGCAGGCTGCGCTCACCCGACGGAACGGTATCCGGGTGCCTAGCAGGCCAACCAGCGGTCCAGAGCCTGCCGCCAGTTTGAGAAGTGCCCTGTGGGGTTCGGGCAGTGCCCGAGCCCCACAGTCTGCTTTCAACTTGCCCGTGTTAGGCCTATAGGAAGTTCGGTTCGACCTCAATTCGGGATCCACAGCTGCCACGCCGAGGGGACTGCGAGCGCGTGCCGCGAGGAGGCCCATCCAGGAGATTGCTGCGCCGCGAGGCTGTTCAGCCCGCCTCCCAGGCAGGGCCCTGGAAGCGCAAACCTCGCCCTGGGGGAGCTACGAAGCGACCTCGATGGCGGCGCGGACCTTGGCCGCCAGCTTGCCGAAAGCAGGAGTGTGGGCGACCGAAAGCTCCCGGGGGCGCTCCAGCCCCACCGGCAGATCGAGCACCAGCCGCCCCGGCCGACGGCTGATGACGAACACCCGGTCGCTCAGCATCACCGCCTCTGAGATCGAATGCGTCACCAGCATCACGGTCACCGTCCGCGCCTCCCAGATGCGCAGCAGCTCGAGCGCCATCCGCTCCCGTGTGAGCGCATCCAGTGCCCCAAACGGCTCGTCGAGCAGGAGCACGTCCGGTTGGTGGGCCAGCGCCCGAGCTATCGCCACCCGCTGCGCCATCCCTCCCGAAAGGTCCCTTGGCAGCGCCTGCTCAAAGCCGTCCAGCCCGACCAGATGGATCAAGTCCTGGGCGCGGCCCAGGCGGGCTTCGGCCGCCATCCCGGCCAGTTCGAGCGGGAGAGAGACATTGGCCTGGACCGTTCTCCAAGGCATCAGGTTGGCCTGCTGAAACAGGAACCCAAAGCGCCGTCGTGGGTGCAGGAGCGGCTCACCTTCGAACAGCACCCTGCCCTCCGTCGGCGTCAGCAGCCCGGCCAGCAACCGCAAGAGCGTCGTCTTGCCGCAGCCGGACGGGCCGACCACGCACACGAACTCCTGTCTGTGAACGGAGAACGTCACCTGGCTGAGAACCTGCAGCCCGCCGTTCTCATTAACGAACGTCATTCCCAGACCTTGGGTTTGCAGCAGCGGTGTGGGGCTGTCGGTCTTCATGGGAGGAAGTCGTTCGAGTATGCCTGTTCCAGCGCCACCGGGGCCTTCAGAAGCCCGGTTTGCAGCAGGACAGCCTGCATGTTCTGCCACGCCTCCGGTTCCGACCAGCCGGGGCGCTCGCTGCGCCAGAACTCGATGCTGGCTGCCAGCACCTCCCGCTGCACCTTCTCATCGGCCTGCCCCAGGCCTTCGATATAGCCCTTGCTGATCTCGAAAGCTTCATCGGGGTCCGCCAGAACATCAGCAATGCCGCGCTCCAGGGCTCGCAGCATGCCTCGAACCAACTCGGGGTCGGACTGCAGCGTGGTCTCGTTGGCGATCAAGCCATTCGACGCCAGGCTCACGTAGTCCGCCACGCGCACCACGTTCACCGGCATCCCCAGGCTTTCGAGCTGGATGGGTTCATTGTTGGCGTAGATCACCACCGCCTCCACCTGCCCGGCTAGCAGCGCTTCCACCTGGTTAAAGCCGATGACCTCCAGCCTAGCTGCATCGGGGGACAGCCCGGCGGCGCGCATCAGGGCCTGGTAGCCGATGAAGGACGCGCCCCCCAGGAAGGGGATCCCGATCCGCTTCCCGGCCAGATCAGCGGGCGTGGTGATGCCGCTGTCGGCAGGTGCAGCCACAGCCACCGGATAGTCCTGCCACCAGGCATAGACGTAGGTGACCGGCAAGCCCTGAGCCCGCGCCAGCAGAACCTGTTCGCCGGAGGCCAGCGAGAACGGGGTCTCGCCTGCGCCAACCAGAGCTACGCCGTCAGTCTCCAAGGCGTAGTCGAACTCAAGCTCGATGCCCTCCTCGAGGAAGTATCCCTTGTCGACGGCAACATAGAACGGTGCGTACTGCACGTTCGGGATGTAGCCCATGGGAAGCCGGATGCGTTGCGGCATTTCCTCCGGCGTTGGCGCTCCGGAACAGGCGCCGAGGAGGGCGGCTGCTGCCAGCATGGCACCGAGTCCGGCCACGATGTAGATGGGAGAGTGCCTCATCTTCATGCCTCCGATTCAGCGCGCCAGCGAAGCATGCGGCGCTCGAGCAAGGAGACGGCGGTGTACATCAGCATAGCCAGGCCGATCAGCAAGAACACCGCCACAAACACGCCGGCCGTGTCGTACAGGCCGCGATTGAGCGTGATCAGGAAACCAAGGCCCTGATCGGCGGCGACAAATTCGCCCACCACCGCACCAATCACGGCCAGGGTCGCGCCGATCTTCAAACCCCCGAACAGCACAGGCAGCGAGGCCGGAACATCGAGCTTGGCGAAGGTCTGCCAGCGCGTGGCGCGCAGGGAGCGCATGAGATCTCGCAGATCGGTGGGAACCGACCGCACCCCGACAACTGTGTTGACCAGCACCGGGAAGAATACGATCAGCGCCGAGATCAGGACCTTCGACAGCGTCCCGGCTCCGAACCAGATGATCAGCAGCGGCGCAATCGCCACGACAGGGATCGATTGCGAGGCCACGATGTAGGGCGCCAGGGCTCTCTCGAGGGGGCGAGATTTTGCCACCAGGTAGCCCAGGGTAAAGGCCACGACCACCCCAACCACCAGTCCGGCGATGATCTCCAACAGGGTCACCAGGGTGTGACGCCACAATTCGCCTTCGACAGCCAATTCGATGAAACGCAGGCCTACGGCAGACGGGGGCGGCAGGATGAAGGCTGGCAGACCAGCCAGGCGGGACAGGGCTTCCCATGCGACCAGCCCCGCCACCAGCGAGGCCGGCGCCAGCCAGGCGGCGCGATTTGGCCGCCGGGGTCTAGGGGATTGAACTTGCATGCCTGGGTTGCGCCGCACTGCCGCCACTCACCGAGAATCAAGTTGCCCTGAGCCAGGGCGCGCTCAGGGCAGGCGGACGGCACCCTGCTTCACCAGACTGTGGCAAAACAAGCCCCGAAGACGCATGCTTCGGGGTGCCGACCAAGGGCGTGTCGAACGAATCGACCCGCCCCGTGCCTTCTCTCATCCGGACTGTACCGTCGGCCCCGGACTCTCACCGGGTCATGCGCCTGGCGCTTGCGGGCTATACCGCCGATCGGGAATTGGGCTGTTGGCCCTCACCCTGCCCCGAAGGCTTGTTATTCGATTGTGCTTCGATTATATCGCAGACTCGGCCCCGGATCGGAAGGCCGAATGTCAGTCCTCACAGATTGAGTTCCTTCATGTTTCCGGTCGTCATGAAGACGATGCGCTCGGCGATGTTCGTCACGCGATCGCCGATGCGTTCCAGATTGTGACCGCACCACAACAGGTAGGTGGCGCGCGGTGCAGTCTTGGGTTCTCGCGCCATGATCTCAATCAATTCGTCGAACATCGCCCTGTACAGCAGGTCGACCTCGGTGTCCCGCAGGGCGATGGCCTTCGCCGCCTCGGCGTCCTTCTGGACAAACGCCTTCAGGCTGGCACGCAGCATCTCGCGCACTGTCAGCGCCATGCGGGGGATGTTGATCAGCGGTTTGAGCAGCGGCTCATCCCCCATGCGCAGGACGGTCTTGGCAATCCCCGAAGCATGGTCCGCCATGCGCTCCATCTCGGGCACGATGCTCAGCGCCGCCAGCACCGCCCGCAGATCCCCGGCGGCAGGCTGCTGCCGGGCGATCAACCGCAGACACTCCTCCTCCAGCTGGAAGCGAAGATCGTTGATGGCGGTGTCGTCGGCGATGATCTGGTTGGCCAGGCCTTGATCGCGCCTGTCCAGACACTCGATCGAACGGGTGATCGCCTGCTCCACCAGGCCGCCCATCCGGACGATGTCCGCCTGGATCTCGGAGAACTCACGATCATAGGTCGCCCGCGGGTTGACCATCCTGGCTCCTCGCCCGGGTCTTCGACCCGGCACCGAAAGCAGATCTGTGGTTGTTTGTCCATTCTACATGAACCAGCGACCTCAGCGGATGCCCCCTCCTTCGCCAGGACCGGAAGCGGACACGTCCTGACCGGGATCGCCTTTCGGCCTGCACCGCCCGGCCCGGTCGCCTGTCGCCGCAGGTCCCCGCCAGCGCGGCTCGCCTTGAGCTCCCGGCGGGCGACGCCCGGCAACAGCTCGGGGCAGCCTGCAGCCTCACCGTCCTCAAGGGCCTCTTCCGCCGAGGGCGCAGGCCATGCCTGGAGCGAGGCGGGCATTCCGCCCGGGGGTCCGGCTTGGCGCGAGCCACGAGTACACCGGCTTGACGATGAGGGGGGAACGGCGTAGACTGCCGGCAACAGGCGCCCCCGTCGACCTGGCTGTTCCTCTCCAGGCCGGCGGGGATTTTCGGTCTATGACCCAGCGAACCCCTCTCCTGCTACTATCCTTGCTGCTATCCCTGCTGCTGTCCCTGCTGCTGGCCGCCTGCGGCTCAGCCCGCGGCGCATCGGCCCAGCTTGGCGCAACCCCTGCGCCGGGCCCGGCATCCTCGGCGCCCCTTCGCCCCTCCGCTACCGCCACGGCACCCCGCCCGACCCCAACCCCGCAACCCGCCGCCCGGCCAGCATGCCTGCGCCAACCGGGGCGAATCGAGCATGGGGAAGTCGAGCATGCCGACCTTCTCCGCCCGCTCCCCTTCCGCATCTACCTTCCGGCCTGCGCCGGCAAGCCAGGCTTCGACAGACTGCCGGCCATCTACCTGATGCATGGATTGACCTACGATGACAGCCAGTGGGATCGACTCGGGGCGCCTGCCGTGGCCGACGAGATGATCGCCAACGGCGACGCCCCGCCGTTTCTTCTGGTCCTGCCATGGGAACGGACCGGTTTGGATATGGAGCTGGCGGTCACCCAGGTCCTCGTTCCATACATCGAGGCCACCTATCCGGCGGAGCCGGGCCGACAGAACCGCGCCATCGGGGGCCTTTCGCGCGGCGGGGGATGGGCGCTGCGCATTGGGATGCAGCAGCCTCGGATGTTCGAGTCGATCGGCCTGCACAGTCCGGCAGTGCTTTCCCCCGACAAGCACTACTTGCCCAAATGGAGCGAGGCCTTGCCGGCAGACGCCATCCCCCGCCTGGCACTTGACATCGGCCAGCGCGATCCGCTTCGGCCCGATGCGCTGGCGCTGGCGCAGCAGCTCGACGACCTCGGCCTGACCGTGGACGTCACCCTGAACCCCGGAGAGCACACCGAGGCCTACTGGGCAGAGCACGTGCGCCCGTACCTTGAGTGGTACGTCGCACCCTGGCTGGCGGCCGGGGCGGCCGAGTAGCTCACGCACCCAAAGCAGATCGTCTGCAAAAAAAAGCCCCCAGGCTGCCCTCAAAGATCCGCGGGGGGTCAGCGCCTGGGGAAAATAGAACCGCGCGTCGGAGCTGGCTCAGGGCTCTTCCGCGCGGGTGAGAGGAGAATGCGTCTATGATTATCCTCAGGCGCATGAACTCCCCATGAACTCACTCTTAGGATTTCATGAGACGTCGCCAGCCAAGACTGACTGGAGGGACTCCAGGCCGATCGGTCCTTCACGCAGAACCGCCACCTCCCTCCCGGTGCACTCGATCACTGTCGAGGCCTGCCCCCCGGGGCAACGGCCACCGTCCAGGATCAGGTCGACTTTGCCAGCCAGAGCCTGCTCCACTTGCTCGGCCGTCTGACAACCCTGGCCGCCCGACCGGTTGGCCGAAGTCACCGCCAGGGGGCCAGCTTGCCGAAGAAGCGCCAGCGCCACGGGGTGATTTGGA
>JALHUE010000289.1 GCA_022866145.1 Anaerolineales bacterium
GCGGACCCTGCAAACACCAGGCCTGAGCCAAGAGCTAGCAGCAGAAGGATGACAAGGGCCACCACGCCAACGCGTCCCGGATGCAATCGCCGATTCGGTACAGTCGGCGCAGCCAATGGGCCGTTTGGAGCGCCTTGGCCAACGCGCCGCCACAGCATCGCCACGAGCAACGATCCCAGCATCAGGAAGAAGCACAGCCAAGCAAGACGGGCGAAGGTGAAGAATAGGACCACGATCCCCGCCAGCAGAAGCACCAACTCAACCGAGAGGCGCCGGCGCCGATCGCTGAAGGCAGAGAACGCCAGCCACACACTCGCCAAGACCAACGGGAGGTACAGGAGCACCAGCTGGTCACCCAGCCAGGAGGGTTCGAAGGCGAATCCGGTTACCCTGGCTCGCAGCGGATCGCGGATCGAGAACAGGCGGTGAAAGGCGACCAGCCGTTCGGGAACCGGGTTGTAGGCATATCGAAGGCGAGCGACCTGGAAGCCGCTGTATGCGAGCATGGCCATCGCACCGGCATAGATCCATCGCAGGCTGGCGATCATCTCGCCTCGTCCACGAGGCAGCATGCTCGCCACGAGGAAGAAGCCTGCGCCGATACATAAGGTCAACAATGCCCGAAGCTCGCGCCCCAGCACACTTTGTCCCGCACTCGGGTAGACCGGCAGGAAGAACGCCCCCGCGCTAGCAACCAGCGCCACGCTGACAAAGGCGATCAGCGGCAGTGCGACCAGCGGCAGCCGTCGCTCCCGGACAATCCGCCAGGGCAACCAGCCCAGCAGCAAGAGCGCCAGAGGAACCCCGGAAAGGGGACTGACGCCGGTCCATCCGGCAAAGTGGGCAACCCACGGATGACTGGAGATCGGGATGGTGATCAGCAGCGCTGCCCAGAGAACCCAAGCGAGGCGCTCCTGCCAGGGGGGTCCGGTGGATTCTGTCAACACCCCACGCCCATCCCCAGCCGTCAAGTGCCCACCCCGCCGTGACCTTCCGCCGGCTCATCAGGCGCACGCCCGGATCGGCGTGGAGCCATGATGCTGATCCAGACTCCGGCGACCAGGCCAAGAACCGCCCCCGCCAGCACCAACGCGCCCCGATCCCACACGACCGGGGTCGACGGAGGTTGGGCGTGTTCGACCCACTCGAATGACAGCGAGGGAAGGATGCCCCGGCTCGCCTTCATTTCTGCCCGCAGCATCGCCTGCTGCCCGGAATCGAGCTCCGGGGCTGCGGTGACGCACTCCCAGAAGCGAGCCTCCGGCGCAGGCTGCGGCAGAAGTCGGAAGCACTCGACCATCACCGGCGCGCCTCTTAGGTCAAGCAGCTTCCAGGCATGCTGCTGTGCTACTTGAAGCTGAGTGACCGCAGCGGCAGCCCAGGCGTTGGCGATTCTCGCCGCAGTTGCCGGATCGCGATCGGTCGCCATCAGCTCCCATCTCGCCAGCCGCTGCTCGAGCACCAGTCGAGCGCGAAGCGCACGCAGGTCCGCCCACGCCGGGTTCGCAGGATCCACGCCCTTCAGCTCTTCCATCGCCTGTGTCAGGGTGTCATCGGCGAGGATCAGCTGATGCACGCGATCGAGGGCCCTGTCCTCCACCACCAATTCGAGTGGGCCGGTAACCCCGTAGTCGTTGCTGACGGCCAAGATAGCATTCGCCCGGTAGACCGGCGGTCGGACCAGGCTGAAGGCCCATCCCAGCGCGGCCCCCGCCAGGAGGGCGAGCAGCAACCAGTACCAGCGAGCCTGCACGCGCCGCGCCGGTTCGAGGAGGTCGGCATCCTGTGTCAGGTCCATTGCGCCGCCTCCAGCAGCGGGAAGGCTGTGCCCATCGTGGGACATGTGTCCGTCAGGCCGGCTCCGATGCCGCGGCGCCAGCCAGGGCGGCCTGGGCCGCAACGGCCCCCTCGCGGACGAAGCCCTTCCCCTGGATCACCTCCAGGATGCGGCGGGCATTTTCCTCGACCGCGACATTGACGGTGTCGAGCGTGATTTCGGGTTTGACCGGCGCCTCATAGGGATCGTCGATCCCGGTGAAGCCCTTCACCTCGCCTCGCCGGGCAGCGGCGTACATCCCCTTCGTATCGCGCGACTCACAGACCTCCAGCGGGGTATTGACGTACACCTCGATGAAGTGCTCAGCGCCTACCATGTTGCGCACGTCGTTGCGCGTGGCGCGGTATGGGCTGACGGCGGCGCAGATCACCACCCCGCCGTGGCGCACGATCTCCGAGGCCACGTAGCCGATGCGGCGGATGTTGATGTCCCGGTCTTCGCGA
>JALHUE010000290.1 GCA_022866145.1 Anaerolineales bacterium
ACCCACGTGCCGATTTCGGCGCTCGCCCAGCGGTTGGGGGTATCGCCCATCTCGGCCACGGAGCGAGTGCACCGCCTGCAGGACAAGGCCCAGCTGGACCACCGGCCCTACCAGGGTGTCCGCCTCACCCGGCAGGGACGATCAACTGCCCTCATGGTGATCCGCCGTCACCGCTTGTGGGAGTGCTTCTTGTTCGGCCATCTCGGGCTTGCCTGGGACCAGGTGCATGAGATCGCCTGCCAGCTCGAGCATGCCGTGGGTGGCCCTGTGGCGAATTCCCTGGAGACCTTCCTTGAAGAGCCGGTGACCTGCCCTCACGGGAACCCGATCCCGTCTCGCGGCAGCGCCTTGCGGCCCTCGCCCGGGGTGCCCCTCTCGGATCTGGCTCCCGGCCAGCAGGCAATAGTGCTTCGAATCGAGCCGGAGAGCACCGAGGTCCTGACCCTGCTGGACCATCACGGCCTGCGGCCCGGGGCACGTCTAAGCCCGGAGAGGCCGCCGGCCCCGGCCGGGCTGGTCCGCCTGCAGATCGGCGGCAGGTCCGCCCGGGTTCCCATCGAGGCGACCCGGCATGTGATCGTCGCGGTTCGCGCCTGACATGCCTCGTCGCTGGAAACACGCGGGACGATGGCGGCAGTTCTTTCTCACTGGCGCCCATCATCACCGCTCGGAGGCTGGGCATCCAGATGCTCCATCGCCAGGAAAACCGGCCGGGGTCGGTTGCAGCCCGCCGCTCGCAATCCTGCTGGGTGTGGCTGCCCCGACGGCAGACGGCCTGGCCGGGATCCCAACCCAGGCCGAAGGTCTCTTCCCGCTCACCGAAGCCGCGATCGGGACACCCGTCCAGGTCGCCCAGGTCCTGAACGGCCAGGGGGTTGCCCGGCGGCTTCGCCCGATGGGGCTGGCCCAGGGAGACCGGGTGTGCGTCGTGCGAGGGGCGCCATTCTGGGGGCCGATTGTGGTCGAAATCCCCGGCCGGGTGATCGCCCTCGGGCGAGGCGTGGCAAGTCAGATCTTAGTCCGCTCGGTCCCTGCCCCGGATACGGACGTTCCGGCTGCCGGCATGCCAGACCTCGGTGCCCCGTCTGGGGCCGTGTGATGCGGTTGGCGCTAGTCGGTCAACCCAACTGCGGCAAGAGCACCCTCTTTAATCAGGTGGCAGGGTACCAGGCGCAGACGGGGAACTTCCCGGGAACCACGGTCTCCGTCACCGAAGGGCGGCTGCGGCTGCAGGGGGAGATCGTGGATCTGGCCGACCTCCCAGGGACGTATACCCTTGCCGGCACGAACCCCGCCGAACAGGTCGTCCTCCCGTGTCTGACGTCCTCTGCGGTAGATGCCGTGATCAACCTGCTCGATGCCACCCGCCTGGAGCAGGGGTTGAGCCTCACCCTCGAGCTTCTCGAAATGGGGATCCCCACTGTGGTCGCCGTCAATGTGATGGATGAAGCCGCACGGCTGGGGGTGCGCATCGACGGACCTTGCCTCCAGTCGCTGCTCGGGGTTCCGGTGTTTCCCCTGGTCGCCAGCAAAGGACGGGGCGTGCGGTCCGTCTTCCTGGCGGCCTTCCGGGCAGCCCGAGAGCAGCGCCGACCTGCCCGGCCCAGGTATTCCCCGATGATCGAGGGGCACGTCGAGCAGCTCTCCCGATTGTTGGATGCGCTCAGCCCTGGATGCTCATCGGACACGGCTGCCCTGCGGCTGCTGCAGGCTGACCCGGAGTTTCCGACTTCGCTGCTCGGCGATAGCCCGGAGGCACGCCATGCCATCGCCGAAGTCCAGGCCTCGGTCCTCGCTCAAGCCGGCGAGCCTGCAGCCGAAGTGCTTTCCACCGAACGGCGCCACAAGGCCCAGGAACTTGTCCGGGCTGTGGTCAGCCAGGGCGAGCGACGATGGTCGCTGCGCGACCGCCTGGACGACGTCCTGCTGCACCCAGTCTGGGGCTACGTCTTTCTCCTGCTCTCGCTGTTGCTGCTGTTCAATTTCGTCTACACCGTGGGGAAAGCGATCGAAGAGCCCCTGGTGGGCCTGATCGGCGGCCTGACGATGTCGCTCCAGGCGTTCCTCCCGACGGGCACGCTCGCCTGGGCGCTGGTCAGCGGGATTCTGCAAGGGATTCTCGGGGGCCTGGCGATTGTGCTGCCCTATCTGATCCCCTTCCTGCTGGGCTTGTCGTTCTTGGAAGACCTCGGCTACCTGCCGCGCATCGCCTTCCTGGCCGACAGCTTGATGCGCCGCCTGGGGCTAGACGGCAAGGCCGTCGTCCCTTTCATCCTCGGCTACGGCTGCACCGTCCCGGCGGTGCTGTCGACCCGGATCCTCGAGGCCAGCCGCGACCGCTTCATCGCGGCCGCCTTGTCGACGCTGCTCCCGTGTGCTGCCCGGCTGACTGTCGTGTTTGGCCTGGTGGCGTTCTACCTCGGACCTCGGCTCGCCCTGGGCATTTTCCTGGCGGACCTGTTCCTGGTCGCCCTGACAGCCCGGGTCCTGGCCCGATTGCTCTCGCAAGAGCCCCCGGGGCTGATTCTGGAGATGCCGAGTTACCGGGTGCCGACTCTGCAGGGCCTGCTGCGCAAGACCGCCTTCCGCGTCCGGGAATTCGCCGTACAGGCCTGGCCGATCCTGATCCTGGGAAGCGTGGTCCTGTCGCTGCTGGAGTTTTTCCGCACCGACGCCGTGATCAACGCCTTGATGCGCCCACTGACCTGGGTCCTGGGGCTGCCAGCGGCGACCGGCATTCCGCTCATCTTCGGCGTGTTCCGCAAAGAGCTCTCGATGGTCATGCTGGGCCAGGCGCTGGGGGGTACGGATTTCTCGGCCAGCCTCACCCCTACCCAGATGGTGACCTACACGGTGTTCGTCGTCCTGTACTTGCCGTGCCTGGCCACCCTGGCGGTGCTGCGCCGGGAGTTTGGCCCCCGGCAGATGATCCAGATCGCCGGCCTGACGGTGCTCCTGGCGCTGGGAGGTGCACTGGTTGCACGCGGCTTGAGCAGCGTGATCCTCGGATAGTCAGGACTGTCGCACCCAATCGCCGGGGCGGCCCGGCCCGAATCCCACTCCGACGGGGTGATCGGGGGCGCCCGAGCAGGATGGGGCCGGGCACCCATCCCGCATGCTCCTTGCCCAGGTCCGCCGGGAAGGCCGGCAGGGCGCCCCGCAGGCACGCACGCCAGCCCCGATCGCCGGCTAGTATGAGGTGATGGCTCCATCCCCGACGCCGGAGGCAGGAGGCGGGCCAATCCGCGGCGCACCTGGTGCGCCTCAGGAGCTATCGATCCCGCGATTGCTCGCGTTGCGCACTTGACATGCAGAATTCGCGTTTTGCAGTAGAATTCTTTCTGATCGGCCGAAAGGTCACCTGTCGCCTGGAGCTGAAGGAGGAAACCCATGGCAACTGCTAAGAAGAAGACGACCAAGAAAGCTGCGAAACCGAAGGCGAAGAAGACGGTGAAGAAGACCACCAAGAAGGCCGCCAAGCCGGCAGCCAAGAAGGCCGTCAAGAAGACGACCAAGAAGGCCACGAAACCGAAGGCCAAGAAGACGGTGAAGAAGACCACCAAGCCGGCAGCCAAGAAGGCCGTCAAGAAGACGACCAAGCCGGCAGCCAAGCCTGCCGCCAAGCCGGCAGCTAAGCCGGCGGTAGCCCCCAGCCCGGCCCCCAAGATCAAGGCCTGGCACGTGGTGACCAGCCAGGACACCGCGTCTTCGATCACGCAGAAATACTACGGTTCGAGCGACCAGGCCAAGTGGATGGCCGTTTACGAGATCAACAAGGCCGTCATTGGCGCCGATCCGAATCAGATCCGCCCCGGCCTCCTGTTGCGCATTCCCGAGTAGGACAACGGCCGACGCAACAACGCAACCGCCCCCC
>JALHUE010000291.1 GCA_022866145.1 Anaerolineales bacterium
AAGCATCGCCTGGTTGACAACTGCCTTGTTTGTGACGCAGCCCTTGTTGTTCGGGTACGCCTTCGTTAATCAGAAGGACACGCCCTTCATGGCGGCATTCGTAATCATCCTCGCCGCCGGTCTGGCCGTGGGCGACCGCCTGGCGGCAAGGCAGCCAGCCACCGCCTCGACTCACGCTTTCCGTCAAGGGCTGTCGGCGGAATGGCGTGCTCTCCGCCCGGGGGCTCGAGCGGCGCTGCTCGGCTATCTGGCCCTGGCGGTGCTCGCCCTCCTCGACCAGGCAGTCTTCCGTTGGTCCCTGGGCTGGGTGGGTTCCTGGATGGTTGGCGCCTATGAGGGGCGCGCAGGCCCTGTGGTGTCCTGGTTGTTCTCCGGCGCCGCGGCGCATCCCGCCGGAATCCCGGTCGAAGCCTATCTCTCGAAGCTCGAAGTGAACCTCAGGCTAGCTGCGGTTCCCGTCCTCCTCGGGATGATCGGGGGGGCGGTTCTCCTGCTGCGGGCGGAGTTCCCCCTCAGCCTTCGGCGCTGGACGGCTCGGAACGCGGTCTGGGTCTTGCCGGCCATCGTCGGAGCCTTCGTCGGGTTTGCCGTCTCCATCCGGCCGATCGGTGCCTTCGCCGGCGCACTGGTCAGCCTGTTCTGGATTCTCCGGCTCAAGCGCTGCTCGCTGACGCCGCTACTGGCCTCATGGGCGGCAGCCGCAACCACGGCCTACCTGACCTGGCCCTACTTGTGGGCCAATCCCCTGCGCAACTTCTGGGCCTCGCTCCAGCTCACCGGAACCTTCCCGGCGCATGACATGCTCTATCGCGGGGTCACGATCTCATCGGATGCCCTGCCCTGGCATTTCTTCCCAACCCTGGCCGGGATCCAGCTGACCGAGCCCGTGTTCCCGCTGGTGGTGCTGGGTGTCGGCGCGTTGCTTTGGCGATTGCGGAAGCGGAGCCTTCCCTGGCGGGAAGCCCTCGTCATCGGCCTGTGGTTCCTAGTTCCGATGTTCGGTCTCTTGTTCATGGGCTTCGGTATCTATGGCAACATTCGCCAGCTGCTCTTCGTGCTGCCACCCTTGTTCCTCCTGGCGGGCCTGGGACTGCAGGTCGTCCTGCAAGCGCTGCCCTGGGTATGGGCCAGGAGGGCGCTCGCCGCGCTCGTGATCCTGCCAGGGGTGGTGGGGATCGTTCGCATGCACCCCTACGAACACGCCTACTTCAACTTGTATGCGGGGGGAGTCGATGGAGCCTGGGGACAGTACCAGCCAAGTCACTGGTGCACCTCGTTGCGGGAGGCGGGCGAGTACGTGAACGCGGCGGCTGCGCCCGGGGCGGTCGTCCTGGTCGATGGGCCGGTGGAGGGAGTCCGTGCCTTCGCCAGGCCGGACCTAGTGGTCGAGGGCGTCTGGACAGGGCTTGCAGATCCGGCTTTCATCGTCACCTGCACTCGAACGCCGGACGAGATGCAGGCCATCGCTGGTATGCACAAGGTGTACGAAGTGCGGCGGGGCGCAGCGGTGTATGCAGAGATATTCCAATCCAATGCGCAATGACTCCCCGTTCATCTCACGCCGTGGCAAGTGCGTCATCTGCCCTGGGCTCGAATGAAGCCACCGGAATGGGTCCAGGCCCGTAGCGAAGAAGAGGATGCCTTGGAAACCCGACAGTTGAGCACGATGAATTGGATGCAGGTCGAGTCCTACTTGAGATCCGACGACCGGCTGATGCTCATCCTCGGCGCTTGCGAGCAGCACGGCTACCTCAGCCTGCTGACAGATGTGCAGATCCCGGAGACCATCGCCCAGGCCGCGTCTGAGAGGACAGGCGTACTGGTGGCGCCCTCGGTGCCGTTCGGCTACTCGCCCTTTTTCGCCGCCTATCCGGGAACGATCAGCCTCCGCATCGCAAC
>JALHUE010000292.1 GCA_022866145.1 Anaerolineales bacterium
TCCTTGAACGTCGCCCTGCGCAAGGCACTCGACCTGTACGCCTGCGTCCGCCCGGTGCGCTACTTCGAGGGCGTCCCCTCTCCCGTGTGCCGCCCACAGGATGTCGACATGGTGGTGTTCCGCGAAAACACCGAGGACTTGTACGCCGGCGTCGAGTTCGAGTTCGGATCCGAAGAGAACGCCCACTTCCTCGAGCTGCTCCGCGACCAGTTCCCCAAGGAATTCGCCAAGATCCGTTTCCCAGAGACGTCGGCCGTGGCCATCAAGCCCATCTCCCGCCAGGGCAGCCAGCGCCTGGTTCGGGCTGCCATTCACTGCTGCCTGGAGGACGGGCGGCATTCGGTAACCCTGGTGCACAAAGGCAATATCCTCAAGTACACCGAAGGCGCCTTTCGCAACTGGGGATATGACGTCGCCGAGCGCGAATTCGGCGATCGCGTCTACACCTGGCGCCAGTGGGACCGCACCAAGCAGGCGGCGGGCGAGCAGGCGGCCAACGCCGAGATGGATTCGGCGCTGAAGTCCGGCCGCGTGCTGATCAAGGACACCATCGCCGACATCGTCTTCCAGCAGACCGTGACCCGGCCGCGCGAATTCGACGTCCTAGCAACCATGAATCTGAACGGTGACTATCTTTCCGATGCCCTGGCGGCCCAGGTCGGCGGGATTGGCATCGCGCCCGGCGCCAACATCAATTTCCAGACCGGGCACGCAATCTTCGAAGCCACTCACGGCACTGCACCTAAATATGCCGACAAGGATGTCGTCAACCCCGGCTCGCTGATCCTCAGCGGGGAGATGATGCTGCGCTTCATGGGCTGGAGAGAGGCGGCGGCCCTGGTGATCCGCGGCATGCAAGGCGCCATCGGCGCCCAGACCGTTACCTATGACTTTCACCGGTTGATGCAGGGCGCCACGTTGGTCAAGTGCTCGGAATTCGGCGACGCCGTCATTCGGCATATGGGGTAGCCGAGACTGCTGTGCTTATGCGCGCGACCGCGCACACATCCAGTTAGCAGCAGACCCAACCAGCGGGATCCAGCGAAAGCTGGGTCTTGGCCTTTGCCCTAGACCCACCGGCTGCATTCTGCTCATACTGCATGGGGGGCTAGGCAGCCGCACTGCCCGCTCCGGGATTGCCACTGGAAGTTCTGCCGCTCGCACGACTTCCAAGGCGGCGCGGCGCCTCTCCCGCAGCTTCGTTCAGCCGGAACCTTCTCCGCCCGTGGTCTACGGCCTGAGCCCCCACGTCCTCTCAACCGGCATGACGAACAGAATCCCCGTGTCAGGTGAGTTCAACCGGCCGACGACTTCCTCCACCGCTTTTGCCATCTGATCTATGGGGAACGAATCGGGAACGATGGCCAGCAGCGTGCAGTGGTTCTCCTCACGAACCCGCAGCAGGCTCTCGAGCGAGGGGAAGAGCGGCAGGTCGTCCGGCGTGCCCAGGCCCGAGACGGGGTCTCCCAGGCCGGTGCTGTTGAGGGCAGTCACGCCCGGGATCCGGATCTGAACTCA
>JALHUE010000293.1 GCA_022866145.1 Anaerolineales bacterium
AGTCGGGGGGGCATGAGGTTCCAGGTTAGTTTGTTGGGTCAACCAACGAAGTACAACCCAGTCTAGCACGCGCGTGCCGTCGATGTCAACCGACGAAACTCACCGATCTGTGCGCCGGGCGCCAGCTGGCGTCGGTCGCCAGGCTCCTGGCCGGGCCGGGGTTTGTCGGAACACTATAGCGGCCATCCACCGACACCCCGGGGGGCCGGGCAGGTCGAGGCGGCGCGGATTCCGCCTCACAAGAGGGCATGCTACACTGAATACGCCCGCAGCTTCCGCCAGGAGGACGTGCTATGAGGGTAATCAGCGAGGGTCGGGGGCCGATGCTGCAGCCGCCCGATGTCAACGCCTTCCGCGCCTGGAACCGCCGCAAGCCCAAAGGCCTGATCGATAAGCGCATGTCCGAGGCCGAGGCGATCCGGCGTTTCGTCCACGACGGCGATTACCTCGGCACCGAACTCTACGGCAGCGTCCGAGCGCCGATGTCCTTGGTGCGCGAGCTGATCCGTCAGGGACGCAAGGACTTGCGCGTCGCCGGCCAGAGCGTCCTGGAGATCGACTTGCTGCTCGGCGCCTCCATGGTCAAGGCTACCGACTTCACTTACATCGGGCTCGAGCTTTACGGCGTGTCGAACGTCCTGCGACGGGAAGTGGACTCTGGCAACCTCGAGCAGATCGTCGAGTGGAGCAATGCCGGCCTCGCCTGGCGCTTCAAGGCCGCCGCAATGGGGGTGCCGTTCCTGCCGATGCGCTCGATGCTCGGCACGGATACTTTCAACTACAGTGCCGCCAAGGTGGTGGAATGTCCCTTCACCGGCGACCCGATCGGCCTGGTGCCGGCTTTGATCCTCGATGCGGGCCTGATCCACGTCCACCGGGCGGACAAGTATGGCAATGCCCAGATCGACGGCATCAGCGGCTTCGCCCATGAAATGTCGCGTGCCAGTCGCCGTCTGATCCTGAGCACCGAGGAGATCGTCGACACCGAGGTCATTCGTGCCCAGCCCGATCGCACGATCATTCCCTACTACCTGGTCGACGCCGTTGTGGAAGCCCCGTTCGGTTCGCACCCCGGCGAGATGTGCTACGTGTACGAGCGCGACGAGCCGGCGATCAAGGAGTGGGTCGAGGCCTCGAAGACGGCCGAGTCAACCCGCGCCTATCTCGCACGCTACATCCATGGACCGGCTGACCATGCAGCCTACCTGGAGTTGTTCGGCCAGGCGCGGCTGGCGGAGTTGCGGGCGATGGTGCCGGGGAGGGGGGCATGAGTGAGCCAGGCTACAACCCGAGCGAGCTGCTGATCTGCTCTGCGGCCCGGCTGATGACCGACAACACGACGGCCTTCGTCGGAACGGGGCTCCCGATGCTGGCGGCGGCCCTCGCCCAGAAGATGCATGCCCCCAACCTGATGACGATCTTCGAGTTTGGCGGCACCGGGGCCATCCTGGATGACCTGCCGATTGCGGTCGGCGGACGGCGCACCTTCCATCGGGCGTTGGCGGCGGCCGGCATCTGTGACGTGATCGAGGCCGCCCAGCGCGGCTTCGTCGAGTACGGCTTCCTCGGTGGGGCGCAGATCGATCCCTACGGAAACCTCAACAGCACCGTGATCGGCGACCACGATCATCCCAAGGTCCGCCTGCCTGGCAGTGGCGGCGCCAACGACGTCGGCTCGCAGTGCTGGCAGACGATCGCCATCATGCGCCATGACCGCCAGCGCTTCGTCGAGAAGGTCGACTTCGTGACCACGCCCGGCTACCTCACCGGCCCGGGGGCGCGTGAGGCGGCGGGCCTGCCGCCTGGCACCGGCCCGTACCGCGTGGTCACCAACCTGGCGATCCTCGGCTATCATCCGGAGACCAAGCGCATGCAGCTCGTGGCGACCCAGCCGGGGATCAGCCTGCAGCAGGTTCAGGAAGCGACCGGCTTTGCCCTCGAACCCGCAGGCCCGGTGAGCGAGAACCCTGAGCCCAGCGCAGAAGAACTTCACATTCTGCGCGAGCAAGTCGATCGCGAGCGTTTCTACATCTAGCCGATGACCGAGGCTGGCAATGGCCTCCCCGAGGAGCCGGGCATAGGGCAGGCGACGCGCCGCCCGCCAAGAGGCCTGCGCCCCTGGATGGGCTGCCTTGCCAGCTTGCTGTTGGCCCTGGTGTGCCTGTGTCCGACCTGGACCCTGCTGTGGATGGGGATGCGTGGCGACATCGTGCTGAGCGCCGGCCAGCCAGGCGAGATCCGGCTGTGGCTGGCGCGCGCCAATCAGGGCGCCGCCCTGGCTTTGTCATTCACGCGCCCGACTTCCTCAAGCCTGGGGGATGACTGCCTGCAGACGCGCGTCCGGTTCCTGCCGCTCAGCCTCAGCCCGGCAATTGAAGCGGCGGTCTACTGCAGCTGCTCGGCAGATGGCTGGAATCCGGTTGCGCCTTCGGGGGCCTGTCCGCAGTGAGCGATTCCCGCCGAGGCACCCCCAATGCCGGGCCGCTCCCGGTGGGCCAGGTCCTGGAAGGCGATTGTCTCCAGGTGCTGCAGACCCTGCCGGAGCGCTCGATCGATTTGGTCTTCGCCGACCCGCCGTACAACCTGCAGCTGCGCCAGGAGTTGTGGCGGCCCAACCAGACGCGGGTCGATGCGGTCGACGATGATTGGGACCAATTCGAAGGTTTCGCAGAATACGATGCATTCTCGCGCGCCTGGCTGCAAGCCTGTCACAGGGTGCTCAAGCCGCAGGGCAGCCTGTGGGTGATCGGCACCTATCACAACATCTTCCGCCTCGGGACGATCCTGCAGGAC
>JALHUE010000294.1 GCA_022866145.1 Anaerolineales bacterium
TAGGTCGTCACCGACAGCCGGCGCGGCCGCGACGAATCGTTCTTCATCCGCAACCGCTGCAGCTTGATCGGCGGCCCACCTCCGCCCTCCACCGGCACCAGCACAGTGAGCTCCTGCTCGATGGCGTGGCTGTTGTGTTCATAGACGGTGTAGCCCGCCCCGTGGCGGGCCCGATAGGCTGTCGACTGGCGGATCGGCGAGGCCGTTGGCGTCCAGAACTCGCCGCTCTCCTCATCGCGAATGTAGATCGCCTCGGAGGCCGGGTCGAGCACCGGGTCGTTCGACCATGGGGTCAGGCGGTTGCGCTGGCTGTTGCCGGACCAGGTATACCCGGCGCCCGTCTCGCTGACGATCGCTCCGAAATCGGGGTTGGCGATGACGTTGACCCAGGGTGCGGGCGTATGCGTGTTGGGTCCGAGGTAGATGACATACTCGCGCCCATCCCGGGTGAAGCCTCCCAGGCTGTTGAAGTACGGAAGCTCCATGAAGGGCAGGGGAGCCGAAGGCTCGCGCGGGGCGGGCCTGCCGGTCAGCGGCGACGGAGGCTCGGGCAGTTCCGCCGGTACACCAAGCTGTTGGGCAAGAGATCCTCGGGCGGCGACCAGCACCACGCGAGCGGCGGCCATGAGCAGGCGCTGGTCCTCCTCAGGAATCTGGTCGGCGCTGCGCAGGTAAACGCCGCCCGGCTGGTCGACCTCGGCCTCCGGGGCGTGGACGCGGATCAGCGTATCGAGCCGCTCGTGCAACGGCTGGTCATAACCGCCAGCCTCTTCGTTCAAGATGACCAGGTCAGCCTTGAGGCCTTGGCTTCGCCAGTAGGCGTGCGCCTGCAGCATCTGCCGCACTAGAGGGATGTCGTGGACATCGCCGATCGTGATCAGAACAATCGGCAGATCGCCCGAGATCCCATAGGCCCACAGACCAGCTTGCCCTTTCCGGTTCCGCTCCTCAAAGCGTTCGGCGCTGGCCCGGAAGGTGGGACCGGGGTACAGCAAATGGCTGGCCAGTTTCTGGAAGCGGCGTGCATCATCCGGCTGGATTCGCAGCAGTCGGAGTTCGAGCTGGGCCGAAGCCCAGGCGACGTCCATCGCCCGCTCAATGGCTTGGGGATCGCCGTACTTGACCATGAGCTGGAGCACGGCTTCACGGCTGCCGCCGGCCGCCAGCACCAGTGACACCTGGCGGCGTTCTCCGGGAGGCAGGATGATCGTGCGCCGTAGGCTGAGGATCGGATCGAGAACGTAGCCCTGCGTGTCGCCGGGTTCGTATTCGGCACCCATCGGCGCGGCCAGCGACCGCCCGCGCCCGATGAACGGCCGACGATCGGTCTCAAAGCGCAAGCCCTCCGCCTCAAGGCGGGGGTCGGCCGTCAGGCGGTGTCCGACAAAGACCGCGGGCTCATCCTCCGCCCGGGGGCGGCGGAAGGCGAGCAAGCAGCCGGGATCGGGCACGGCTTCGGTCTGGACGAAGAGCTTATTGAAGGCCGGATGGGCAAGGTCGGTGTTGTGCGGCGCAAGCGAGAGCTCAATGTAACTCGTGAGGTCAACATGGTGAGTGCGCAGGGTACGGTTGACCAACGTCAGGCGCCGGATCTCGACGTCATCCTCCGGCGAGACCACGATCTCGGTTTCGGTGTGGATCCCGCCATCCACTCGGCGGAAAGTCGCCTGGTCCAGAGCGAAGTGGGCATGATAGCCCTCGATCTTCCCACCCACGGGCTGATAGGTGTTCGACCACAACCGGCCGGCCTCCGCATCGTGCAGGTAGCAGAACGTGCCCCAGGAATCCCGCGTCCGATCCGAGCGCCAGCGGGTAAGCTCGATATCCCCCCACTGGCTGTAGCCGCCGCCGGCGTTGCTGACCATCAGGCTATAGCGCCCATTGGAGAGCAGTTGGGTCTTGGGGGTGGGGGTGTGCGGGGTGTCGAACTTGCTGACCGATGGCTCGGCCTCGGCGATGCTCTTGACAGTGGGGATGCGTTCGCGCGTCGAGACCAGATGCAGCGGAGGCAACGTCGGCACGCGCTCGTGGAGCAGCGACTCTACGGCGCGCACGCGCGGCTCGGCATGGAAGCGACGGGGGAAGGGCTCGCCGTGAAGGGCGTTGGCCAATGCCAACAGTCCCATTCCCTGGTGATGGGCCATGAAAGCCCGAACGGTCACGCCCAGTTCACCCTTGCGCTCGGGCCGGCGTGTGAAGTCCACCGCTTCAAAGAAGCCGAAGTCATTCAGCAGGTGGAGATCCGCCAGGCGGCGGAGGTTGACTACCGTCTCCCGCGGTGCCACGCTCAGCGCCAACAGGGTGGCGTAGGGGGCGATCACCAACTCCCGGGCGAGGTCGCGCTTGAGACCTAGATCGGGCACGCCGAAAGCTTTGTACTGATAGGTCCTGGCCGCATCCAGGTCGCCATAGGCACATTCCGAGATCCCCCAAGGAACGCGCCGGCGCCGGCCGTAGGCTATCTGCACTCGGACGGCATCTCGGACGGCCCGGTCGAGCAGGGAGTTGGGAACCGAGCGCTGGAGAAGCAGAGGCATCAGGTATTCGAACATCGTGCCCGTCCAGCTGAGCAGCACTCGGCTGCGACCGATGAGGTTGTAAGGGCGGCTCATCGCGAACCAGTGCTCGATCGGCACGCTGCCCTCGGCGATGGCGGCGAAGCTTCCCAGGCGTGCCTCGCTGGCCAGCAGGTCGTAGTAGGCGCCGTCCAGCCGACCGGTAGAGACGTTATAGCCGATGGCGAACAGGCGGCGGGCCGGATCGTAGAGGGAGTACATATTGATCGAGTCGGCCAGCCGGTCCGTGTCCTGGATCAACTGCTCGGCTTGGGCCAGCATCTCGCCCGCCAGCCACTTGGATCGATCAAACGACTGTATCAGCCGGTCAAGCCACTCCGCCATCGGCTCGATCGCTGGCGATCCTTCCTGCCGCAGGCTGCTTAGGACCGCCAGGCTCGGCACTTCGCCCGCGGCGAGTGCTCGGAGCGACGGAACGCGCTGCAGATCTTGCTGGAATGCCTGGAAGGCCTCAAGCCCCAGCGTGGCTAGCTCATCATGATCTTTCTCGCTCAGAATCTCCATCCAGGTCAGATAGCGGTCGACAAGCGTCACCCAGGCCGCCGTCTGGCGCGCGAGCTCGACCGCCCAGGGCAACCGTGTGCCTCCGGCCTCTCCCGCTCCTGCCGTGGGTTCCAGCCAGCCATGGACCATGGCGTTGATCGTTCGCAGAGCCCGTATTGTCTCGAGCGGGGCAGAGGGCATGGCGGCTAGTGCCCGCCGGAGGGCAGCTGCCTCTTGCGAGCCGAGGCGCACGCTTGGGTTATCCCGGCTCTCGTCCTCGATCACGTTCCACGTGTCGCCCAGCCCCTCCCAGGCGTTCGGCTGCAGCAGCGGCCCGCTGACCAATTCCTCAAGCCCTTGCCGGAGACACCACAGTCCCGCCAGCAGGTTGCCGCTGTCCGCGGCCGAGACGTAGCGCGGCTCTAGCGGCGTGAGGGTCTGGATGTCATACCAGTTCAGCAGGTGGCCTTCGTAGCGGTCCAGGCGAGCGATCGTCGCCATGGTCTGCGTCAGCTGCGTGACGACCGCGTCGGGTGTCAGGTAGCCAAAGTCGTGGGCTGCCAGATTGCTCAGCATCCACAGCCCGATGTTGGTCGGGCTGGTCCGCATCGCCAGATGCTCCTTGTGAGAAACCTGGAAGTTGTCGGGCGGCAGCCAGGACGTTTCGGCGCCGACAAAGTGCGAGAAGTAGCGCCAGGTCCTGCGGGCGATGGCTCGCAGAAACTCGCGGTCGTTTGCGGAAAGCGCCGTCTGCTTCTGACGGGGCTCTGGTCGTCGGCTGAGCAGCCAGCCGAACAGCGGGGAGATGAACCAGAGCAGCAGCCAGAAGGCAGCCAGTGGCAAGCTCGCCGGTTGCAGGAGCAGCACAGCTGCGGCAGCGGCTCCGCTGACCAGACTGGCCAAGCCCATGGAAAGCAGGAACGCCCGCAGCCGGGTGGGCGCACTCCACTTCATGGCCTGGGCTGAGGTCCACTCCAGTAGTCCGCGGTGCGAGATCCAGCGGCGGTAGCCGACGCGAAGGATGGCGTCGAGCGCCAGCCCGGCGCGATTCAGGATGAGCGCCGCTTCGACGATAGTCCGCACCAGATCGTGGCCGATCTTGGCCAGCGAGAAGCTCCTCCAACCGCGGCGCGTTGTCAGCCAGGTGGTCGGTTGCATTAGAGGCTGGAGGAACAGCAGCAGAGCGATCAGGAGGCCGCTGATCAGTGCCGCCCGAGGGGCGAACAGCCAGGAGGCAACCAGCAGGCCGATAATAGACACGGGAACCAGGCTGCGGCGCAGATTATCCAGGATCTTCCAGCGGCCGATGCCGGAGAGCGGGTTTGGCCCATGGCCTCCCCCGGCGAGTGGAATCCGCGGCAAGACCCAGTCTGCGATTTGCCAGTCACCGCGAA
The DNA here is from genome assembly GCA_022866145.1 of Anaerolineales bacterium. NCBI lineage: Bacteria > Bacillati > Chloroflexota > Anaerolineae > Anaerolineales > Anaerolineales bacterium. The sequence continues at coordinate 4,454 of JALHUE010000294.1, forward strand.
TCCAGCGATGCTCCCGGCTGGTGTAACCGAGGTAGTCGGGAGGGAACTCGTCCAGGAGCTCGATATCGCTCGCCAATCCCACCCCAACGTGGGCGCCCTCGATCAGATCATGGCTGAGCAGGCGCCCCTCGGGGAACCTGCCGGAGAGGGCGCGGCTGAAGGCACGCACATCGTAGATGCCCTTGCCGTGATACGAGCCTTCGCCGAACAGGTCCTGGCTGACATCGGACACGGCCTTGGTGTAGGGATCAATCCCCACGGCGTCAGTGAACAGGCGGGTGAACGGCGTGGCGATCGAACTGGGGAGAGAGGGCGTGACCCGAGGCTGGATGATCGTGCGCGATCCGGAGGCGATCCGGCCCTGAGCATCGAGGCGAGGCAGGTTGAGGGGGTGGGCAAGGGTCTCGATCATCCGACGGGCGGTGCCACTGGGGAGCTGCGTGTCGCCATCCAGGGTAATGACGAAGCGCACGTTGGCCAGCCGCTCGGGTTCCCCGACGTGCACGAGTTGCGGGGCATCGGCCGGCCGGGTGCCGTCGATCAGTTGGTTGAGTTCCTCTAGTTTGCCGCGTTTGCGTTCCCAGCCGATGTACTTCTGCTCCGAGTCGCTCCAGCGACGCTGGCGGTGTAGCAGGAAGAAGCGCCCCACAGGGTAGCGGTGGTTGAGCGCCTGGACGTTCTCTACGGCCGTTTGAAGCAGCCGATCGTCCTCCTCGTCATGCGCCCGATCGCAGTCGGCAAAGTCCGTGAACAAGCCGAACAGAAGATTGGAGTCCTGGTTCGCCAGGGAGCGAACCTCGAGCTTCTCGACCATCGACCGGATCTGCTCCGGCGAGACGAGCATCTCCGGCACGATGACCAGGGTGCGGAACTCGTCTGGGATCCCGCTGGCCTGGTAGCTCATCTTGGGCAGCGTGCGGGGTGGGAGCAGACGCGTGACGAGGTAGTCCACGGCCTGAAGTGCAAGCTGGCTGGCCGGGATCAATGCCAGAAGGACGATCGCGAAGCGTTGCCCAGATGGAAGGCCGGCAAGGCCGAGGGCGGCGAAGACGACCAGCACTGCAGCCGTCAGCCCTGCGGCGCCGGCGGCGTAGAGCCGGGCGGAGTGAGCGTATACCCATCCGAGGAGCCGAATCCGGAGTGGCCTGCGGCTGCCGGCTGCCTGGGCGAACTCTGCCCTTCGGTCGCCGATCAGGTAGCTGCCGATGTGCGCCAGCCGGCGGTCTGAATCGGGTTGGGCGGCTGCGCGAGAAGCATGCTCCACGACCAGACCGGCGAGGTGAACCTCCGACAAGCCTGCGCCGCGCGCCAGCTGTTCGACCGCCTGCCGGTACCGGTCCCGGGTCTCGAAGTCCATTCCGCTGTACACCCCCAGCGGATCAAGGCGCAACGTCCGCTCGACGTGACTCAGGTCCTCGAAGACCTGCCGCCAGTCCACCAGGGCCAGCTGACGCAGGCTGGTGAAGGCATTTCCGATGAGAATCTGATCGCGGCTCTGGCGGGTGGTTTCCCGCGAAGTCAGTTCGGCCAACGGCCGGTGGTAGGCTCGTTCGAGCCACGACTGCACCGGTGCCAACGCATCTTCCTCATCGTACAGATGGCCGATCAGCTGGGAGGCGAAGTACGGGGTGGGCGCGGCCTGGACGCGGGTCAACTCGGCCATCATGGCGAACAGTTGGCTGGGCTCGCGGCGGCTGGTCGTCATCAGCCGATTGGCCCAGAAGTCCGCAATCTCCCGTTCCCGCAACTCCGCCAGTGCCCGGGTGGCGAGATGAGCAATGCTTTCGATCAAGGCAACGCGCAGCATCTGGGGGAAAGCCCACAGCTCACCGATGGTCAGTGGGTGGATCGACTGGTAGGCCTCGAGGAAGGCGCGGAGGTGCTCGTGCTCAAGGCGGAGATCAGTGTGGGAGACCAGCTCTTGAGCCAGGGTGCTGACGCGAGGCCGGCCCGCGGCTGAGCTGTTCTTCAAGGCGGGCAGCTCACGGTAGAAGCGCGCCGGGAGATTGCGTTCTACATCGCGGGCATTGCTCTCTACAATGTACTCATTGTCGAGGATCCACTCCGCGGTGGGAGAAGCTTGCTGCTCCATGGGCCCGGCCAATGCCAGGTCCTGGCTCGCCTGATGGATCCAGTGCCAGTTGCCGGTCAGCTGAGCGAGCAGCTCTTGACTGGGCCTCGCCTGAGAGTCAAGCTGATGGTCCGCGGCCAAGCGGCGTGCGTGCTCTTCGATCTCCGGCA
>JALHUE010000295.1 GCA_022866145.1 Anaerolineales bacterium
AGCGAAAGGACCGACGATCCGGTGTGCGGCACGGTGTCGTCCGGCGGAACGGAGAGCATCCTGCTGGCGATGAAGACGTACCGCGACTGGGCGCGGGCGACGAAGGGTATCACGGCGCCCGAGATCATCGCTCCGGTCACGGCCCACGCCGCCTTCGACAAGGCCGCCCAGTACTTCGGCCTCCGACTTGTCCGGACGCCGCTGGATGGGGACTACGCCGCCGATGTGGCCGCAGTCGAGGCCGCCATCACCCCGAACACGGTGGCGATGATCGGCTCGGCCCCGTCATTCCCGCATGGCGTGGTCGATCCCATCGAGGCTCTTTCCGAACTGGCCCGGGCTCGCGGAATAGGGTTTCACACCGATGGCTGCCTGGGCGGATTCCTGTTGCCCTGGGCCGAGCGGCTGGGCTTTCCGGTGCCGGCGTTCGACTTCCGCCTGCCGGGCGTGACCTCAATCTCAGCCGACACCCACAAGTTCGGCTACGCCGCCAAGGGCTCGTCGGTGGTGCTCTACCGGACGCCGGACTTGCGACGCTATCAGTACTACGCTACAGCTGACTGGCCGGGAGGGCTGTACTTCTCGCCCACCTTCGCCGGGAGCCGGCCCGGTGCCCTCTCGGCAGTGTGCTGGGCGGCGATGATGTCCATCGGCGAGCAAGGCTACCTGCAGGCTGCCAAACGAATTCTCGAGACAACGGCCTGGCTCCGGGAGGGCGTGGCCGGAATTCCTGGGCTACACCTGATCGGCCGCTCGCTGTTCATCGTCGCCTTCGCCTCCCACGAGGTCGACGTCTACGCCGTGCTCGATGCGCTGGCCAAGAAGCAGTGGAACTTGAACGGGCTGCAGAACCCGGCCAGCCTGCATCTGTGCATCACGCAACGCCACACGCAGCCGGGAGTGGCGGAAGCCTTCATCGCAGATCTGCAAGCGGCCGTCGAGCACGTCCGGCGCAACCCGCAGGACAAGGGTACGATGGGGGCGGTCTATGGCCTGGCCGGGAGCGTCCCGGTCAAGAGCCTGGTCGCCGATTTCTTGAAGACCTATATCGACTTGATGTATCGCGTCGACTGAAGGGTAAGGACGGCAATCGTGGAGGGCGATGCATGATCAATACCCGGGCCCTGCGTGCGATCGAGGCCATCTCGGTGCTGCTGTTCTTCCTGCGCGGGATGCGCATCCTGTTCTCGATGATGTTCGGCATCCTGTACGACCAGCTGTTCGCTGGAACGCCGGACATCTGGCTGCTCGTGACCCTGGTGCTTGTCGCCCTGGCGTTCGTTGCCCCGGTTGCGGCCAGCGAGCAACCGACTCGCCGCTGGATGATGCTGGTCGTGTTCGCCGCGGCCCTGGGGAGCATCGGACTGAGCGTCAACGATGCCGGCTGGCGCTTCGCCTCAAGCCTGGTCACCGTCGCCGCTGGCGGGATGTACCTGGCTGGGCTGCTCACGGCCCGCCGCCTGCTGGTGCTGCCCAGCCTGCTGCTGGCGCTGGGGCTCGATCAGTTGATGCGGGCCCTGGGGCACACCTTCGACGTGGCGCTCGGGACCGGCTGGCTGCCCGTCCAGTTGGTGTGGGCCGGGCTGGTGGTGTTCTTTGCCATGTTCCTGGGAGGGCGCAGCGGGCCGGGGGAGGCCCGGACCGGGATCTTCAGCCGCAGGGCAGCCGTCGGACTGGGGGCGCTGCTATTCCTGGAGACCTCGCTGTTTGGGCTGCCGAATGCCGTCGCCCACTGGGCAAATGTGCCGTACGCCATCACCGCCCCGGCGATCCTGATCCTGACCGTCTTGCCCCTGGCGCCTGCCGTGCGGCACGGCATCGACCAGTACCTGCTGGCGACCTCGGTGCGGCGGGTTGTGCTCGGCGTGATCCTGGCCGGGTGTCTGGCAGCCGGGTACTTCACTGACGGGATTGTCGCCCTTGTGGCGCTGTTGGCCGGCCAGTTCCTAGTGCTGGCGTTCCTGGTCCTGATGGTCGGCGGCCGACCGCCGATGCCGCGGTCCGTCGGGGCGCCCTTGGCGAGCGGCCTGGCATTCCTGTTGGCCCTGGTCTTCCTGAACGGCTTTGCTTTCACCTACCCCTACACCCTGCCCATCCTGCGGGACATGGGATGGGCTGTGTACGTCGGGGCTGGACTGGCCGTCGCATGGTCGGGCTACCATCAACGACCGGGCGGCATGCACCGGCAGGAACTGATGGCCGGTAACCCCTGGGTGCTCTCGATGATTGTCGCCTCCATCGCCGCAGTCGGGGTGGTGGCATTTCCC
>JALHUE010000296.1 GCA_022866145.1 Anaerolineales bacterium
GATACCCGGTCGGCGGCTTCCAGCCCCACAGCCACGCTGACCAGGAAGAAGGCCATGAACGGAGTGTCTTTCTGGTTGATGAAGGCATGTCCAAAGAGCAGGGGCTGGGTGGCCAACAGCGCCGTCGCCATCCAGGCGTATCGCCTCGCCACCAGGCGCAGAGCGAGGGCGTAGAAGCCTGCCAGCCCCAGCAGGAAGGACAGGTAGTTGGCCAGATGGCGACCGTCGGCAATATGCCAGGCCGGATTCAGAGCGGTGGCCCCCTGGGCGATCAGCGCAAAGAGCATGAAGTAGGAAGGGCCGTGGTGGGAAAGAGGTTCGCCGTGGGAGAGGTAATCCTGGTAGCGCTCCGGGCTGACATAGGACTGAAGCGCATCGAATCCGACGGTATAGTTGCGTTCTTCATCCCAGGACATGCCGTAGTCGTCTGCCAGCCACGCTCCCACCAGCAAGCCGACCAGCAGCAATGCCGCCAGGGGCGTCCATCTCGATTTGGAGACCGCCTGCAGCCTGGGGTGATCCGACATCAGGGCCTTCTCGCCGGGGTCTGCCCTGGCGTGTGCCTCGGTCGGAGTTCCCCACCCGCCGAGGGGGCTGCGGCGTCTCTGTCCGCCGCGACCTTCCGGCTCAGTATATCAACCCCCCTCTCCCGGCTTGCCGTGCCACCTGTACGAGCCCAGCACTGGCGCCCTGATCCCCGGCCCTGTTCGGAGGTGCGGGCGGCAGCTCATCCACTCCGCGAAGTGCTGGTCTGCAAGAGCGGGTATCACGGCAGGATCATCCGGGGCCGCTGATGCCCATCTTGATCGTTGCCCCGCCCGCCTCCTGGGTGAGCGGAGCATCCTCTACATCGCCTCGCATCTCGGCGGAGGACCGACGGCTTGTTGTGCGCGGCCGGGAAGTCCAAGGGAACCGCGGCGGGCCCCCCCGACGACTTCCCGACCACGTATCCAGGCTGACTAAGGGGCGGTATCGGGAGCTAGTCGAACTTGCCACACCTCGGCCGCCACTGCCGGGCCGATGGTTTCCGTGAACACCCGATCGGCGCCGCGCGTCATGGCGTCTTCGGTATAGTGCGTGCAGACCAGGACGAAGGCAGCCCCACCGCGCTCGGCCTCTTCCTTGGTCATCGTCAAGTCCGGGCGGGCGTATTCGATGGCGCTGTAGAGGGAGCGCCGGGCGAAGACCACCGCTCCCGGCGGCGCCACGTGATTGACGTACTCCTGTGCTTTGCGGAGCGACAGACACCAGTAGTCCATGTGGTACTTGCCATTCGCTCCCGAGGAACCCCCGGCATAGGCATTGTAGTAGGCATATTCGTAGGGATGCAGCCGGGCCAGTCCTAGGAGCCCAGGGATAAGAAGCAGCATGAGGATCACAGGGCGCAGCCACTCCGGCCGAACGTTCTTGACCAGCAGCGCTAAGCCATAGCCGAAGAACACGAACAGCGCTGGCAGCATGAAGAGAATATGCCGGAAGTTGTTGTAGTGGACAGACCCCGGGAGCATGTACAGCACGGTGATCACAGCGAACCAGATCGCCACGAGCAGGAGCACTGGTCGGTGCTCGGGCTGACGGCGGGCATCCAGGTACGCCACGATCAGGCCGACTGCTGCCAAGGGGATGACGGGCTCCGTCAGCTGGATGGTCAACAAGACCGGAAGATAGTCTAAGGGCATTGCCTCGGATGGGAACAGCCGGCCGCGGAACAACACCAGTTTCTGCTCATCGAAGTCGGCCAGATACCGGACGCTCTCGATCAGCCGCTCAATGGGTGCCGGCCATAGCCAAGGCCAGGTCAGATACGTCGCCAGGCCGGCGACGGCCCAGAAGACGAGCAGTGGGCCCAGCGCCTTCCAGCGGAGCCTATGGATCAGATAGCCGCACACGAGCAATCCAGCGAAGCCGCCCAGCGGACGGATTGATACTGTGAAGCCAAGCAAGCCTGCCGCCACCAGCAGAAAGCCATACGCCCTGACCGGCCCCGGCAGGAAGGCGCGTGCCGTCCGCGGCCAGGCTCTGCGACCGAGGTAGAAACCCATCGCAGCCCCTAGCAAGGCCATCAACGCCCGCCCGGCGACCCAGTAGCCCAGCTCGAGCTTGGCGTGGTACACGGCGACGCCGGTCTTGTGCGCATCCTCGGCGACGAATTCATACAACCGGTTGATCGGTTCCCAGGCCTGTCCGGCATGTGCCGTGCTGAGAATGGCTTTCCCGGCGCTGAGAATCTGCCCGAAGACCAACAGGTCCAGCAACAACCAGGCGAATCCCGCCGCCCAAGCCAGGAAGGCCAGTTTCCAGCCCCAGCCCGCGGCCCGAAGGTCCTGTCTCGGCTGCCCCCAGACTCCGAGACCGTCTTGGCCTGACCCCCGCGCCTGCGCTGCACTCGCTGCCAGCCGATCAACCCCGGCAAGCCCGACGACCACCGTCGTCAGGAAGAAAGCCATGAAGGGCGTGTCCTTCTGGTTGATGAAGCCGTGGCCAAACAGCAGAGGCTGCGTGAGGAAGAACGCCGTCGTCCACAGCGCCACCGGCCGCGGCAGCAGACGCAGACACAGGAAGTACAGGCTGGCTCCAGCCAAGAGGAAGGTCAGGTAATTGGAGAGGTGGCGTCCATCCGCCGGCAGCCAGGCCGGGACCAGGCGGGCCAGCCCATCGCCAACCGCGGCAAAGAGCATGAAATACGAGGGCCCATGGTGCCCCAGGTTGGCGCGTTCGAGGAAGGTACCGAAGGCCTCGGCGCTGGTGTACGCCCGAAGGGCTTCGTGGCCGACGGCGGCATTGGCATACTCGTCGGCCCCCATGCCGTAGTCATTCGCCCACACGATCCCAACCACCAGGCCCACCAGCAGCAAACCCGCCAGCGGAGCCAGGCGGGAAATGCGCCAACGGGAGAGTGTCGGTGCGGTGCGGTCTATGCTCACGGCAACCGCCAGTCTGACTGGGCTGAGGGAGAAGAGAACCTCGTCATGGCCTCAAGGCATCGGCTGTCGAGCTAGTATATCCCGCGGAGAACGGGCGCCTGCAAGGAACGAGGCCAATCAGGGTTCCCCAGAATTGAAGCGTGCCCCGCCTGCGGGCCCGGGCCGGGTGGCCCGCCCTACCCAAGCAGGACATCAACAGCCAATCCGAAGACTCACCGCGGGCCGTCTCACCCCCGGCCTGGGTTGGCGACGGGGAGGGTCTGGGCGCGCCGCAATCCCGGCTTGGCCTGTCAGACGACGATGTTGACCAGCCGCCTGGGAACGACCACCACCTGTCGGGGGGACTTGCCCTGGAGCTGGCGTTTCACCGCTTCGCTGCCCAGAGCCAACGCCTTGAGCGCCTCTTCGTCGATGTTCGCCGGCACGGACACCCGGTCGCGAACCTTCCCGTTCACCTGCAGCACAACCGTGATCGTCTCTTCGTGGGCCAGCCCTTCGTCGTAGGCCGGCCATGGCTGCTGGTGGATCGAGTAGGCC
>JALHUE010000297.1 GCA_022866145.1 Anaerolineales bacterium
CGCCCATCATCGTTCAGCACCTGGATCCCATAGCCGTCAGCCGGCTTCGTCTTGAACAGGTAGAACTCCTCGAGGATGTTCTCCTTGTCGTTGATCGTGTCGTGCTTGTGCGGCGGGATGCCGGACCAGTTGCCCGGCGGATTGATGGTCTCGCCAACGATCAGGCGGCTGCTGATCGGCGAGCCCGGCGCCACCAGCAGACGCACGTCGCGGCGCCAGTTGGCCATGCCGGCTGAGATCACCTTGACCGTGTCCGGGGTCAGCAGCTGCGGCTTCAGGTCGACCTCACATGGGGCTTTTGCGATGGCCAGTTCCAGGCGCGCCTCGGCCTTGACCTCCAGCTGGCTACGCCGCGGCGCATAAACCGTCGTTCCCAGGGCGCTGAAGATATCCGCCCGGGTGATGCCCTCGAACCGGGTCTGATCGACTGTGACCGAACAGCGGCCGGAAAGCAGCACCAGCGCCGCCTCCTCGTCCTTGAGCTGTCCCTGCCAGCTCTCGCCGGCCTCCAGCCGAAGAACCTCCAGCGCCAGCCACTTCACGCCCAGTTCGCCGGATTGAAAAACCGAGTGGTGACCCTTGCCGTGCGGTGCCTTCGTCATGCGACTCATCGAACACTCCCCAAGACGCTCAGTGAGATTCCCCCGCCACTTCAGCCTGCGCCCATGCCAGCGTCCGCGCGCCTGCCTGCAGAGGGATGTATTCCAGCCCGATATGCCCCTGGTAGCCGATGTCGCCGACCGCCAGCCGGATCGCCTCGAAATCCAGGCTGCCTGTCCCCGGCTCATGGCGCCCCGGGAAATCGGCGAACTGGATGTGCCCGATCCGAGGGCCCAGGCGGCGGAGCTCAGCGGCTGGATCGTAGCCCAGCAGTCCTAGGTGGTAGGTGTCGATTTGCAGCCGTACGTTGGGGTGGTCGAGTCCATCGACCACCTGCCGTGCTTCCTCCAGCGAGGTCAGGAAGTAGCCAGGGTTGTCGGTCGGATTCAGAACCTCGAGGGTGAGCACCACCCCGGCCTCGGCGGCCAGCGGTGCCGCCCGGCGCAAGTTCTCCAGCATGCACTCCCGCTGCGCCTGCCGGGCAACCTCGGGAAGCTCCACCCCCGACGCCAGCATCACCTTGCCGGCGTCCAGGCGGCGGCAGAGTTCCAGGGCATCATCCAGCGTCTGCTGGAACTGCCCCCTCCGCCGCCGGTCAACCAGGTAGCCGCGGTTGGCCGCGTCCCACACCGGCACATCCTGGTTGAACAGGACAACCTCGAGCCCCAGATCCCGCACGGCCGACTCGAGGCCGGGAAGGTCGGCGTGCGAGGGAAAACCAAACTCCAGAGCCTGGCAGCCCGCTTGGGCTACTAGCTTCGGGCGATCGGAGAACGGCGTCTCCGGAAACAGCCAACTGATATTCGGCGCGTACATGGACGCCCACGTCCCTTATCTGTCTTGCGGCTAGTTTGCACTGTCTTTGCGCGCAGAATAGATGGCGACAGCACCGAGCAAGATCAGACCCTTGATGATCCACTGCAGGTACGGATTCACACCCATGAGATTGAAGATATTGTTCAGCACCGACACGATCAGCACACCGGCGACGGTGCCGATCACGCCGCCCTTTCCGCCGCCCAGGCGCGTGCCGCCAATCAGCACCGCCGTGATCGAGTCCAGATCGAAACGGTCGTACTGCAGGCCCCCGACCCTTGGGTCGCCGGCGCCCATCCGGCTGGCGAGGTACATGCCCGTGATAGCCGCCATGGCGCTGCAGAACATGAAGGCGTAGGTGATCACCCGGCGGGTCTGCACCCCCGACAGGCGGGCGATGACCTCGCTGCCGCCTGTGGCCTTGACATGCCGGCCCCAGATCGTCTTGCCCAGCAAGACCCAGGTGACCACTACCACGGCAATGAGGAAGATCACCGGGAAGGGGATGGGGCCGATTTCGCCTTCGGCGAAGTACTCCCACCCTGGAGCGATGCCGCCACCGGGTTTCTTGGCGTACAACAGCACCATGCCCTGGATGACCGCACCCACGCCCATCGTGGCGATGAATGGCGCCACCCGCAGGCGGGTGATGATGTTGGCATTGACAAAGCCGATGAACACGCCCAGGAGAAGCAGGGCCACCACCATGCCCGCCACCAGCGGTAGCGTCGTGTAGCTCGCCATGAAACCGGTGGAGTACACGTTCATCAGGCTGACCGTGGCGCCGACCGAAAGGTCGATGCCTCCGACCAGTATGGCCATTGTCTGCCCGACGCTGGCGATCCCTAGGGCGACGCTCTGCCGCATAACATTGATGAAATTGACCGGCTTGCGGAAATCAGGGATGAAGATGGCGGCCAGGAGGACAATCGCCAGCAGCAGGCCGTAGATGATCAGGACATCCCGCTGCTCATCGAGAAAGCGGCGTCCGTTGAACGCTCTGCGGCGGGTGCCTAGGGTTTCAGTGGCCATCGGGTTTCCCGTAGGTGGCGAGCATCATGACCTCCTCTTCGGTAGCTTCCTCGCCCACCAGTTCACCCACAATCGCACCCCGGTGCATGACATACACCCGGTCGCTCATTCCGACGACCTCCGGCAGCTCGGACGAAATCATCACCACCGCCTTGCCCTGGTCGGCCAGGTCGCGCATCAGTTGCCAGATCTCGGCTTTGGCGCCGACGTCGATGCCCCGCGTCGGTTCATCGAAGATGATCAGCTCCGGGCCGCTGATCAGCCACTTGGCCAGCACCACCTTCTGCCGGTTGCCACCACTCAGGTTCTCCACATCCGTGCTCAGGCTGGGTGCGCGCAGGCGCAGATCCTGCGTTGCGGCTTCCACGACCTGGCGCTCTTGCTTGCGGTTGACCACGCCCCAGCGTTGGCGCTGGTCCAAACTGGGCAGGGCCGCGTTCTCGGTGACGGTCTGCCCCATCACCAGGCCCTCGGCGTTGCGGTCCTCCGTCAGGTAGCCGATCTTCTGCCTCAGCGCCTGGCGGGGGGTGCGCAGGTGTACCTTCTTGCCGGCGATCCAGATCGTTCCGGAGTCGATTCGCCGGCTTCCGAAGATCGCCTGCGCCAGCTCCGTCCGTCCGGCACCCACCAGCCCGCAGATGCCTACGATCTCGCCCCGGCGGGCTGTAAGCTGGATATCCTTCAGGCGGTCGCCCACCCGCAGCCCATCAACCCGCAGCACTTCCTCGCCCGGCTCCGTGCCGCGGGCTGGAAAGGTCTCGGAAAATGAACGGCCGATCATCAAGCGCACAAGGGTGGGCCGGTCGATCTCTGAGACCGGGAACGTCCCGACGACCTTCCCGTCTTTGAAGACCGTCACCCGGTCGGCAACTTCGAAGATCTCGGCGATGCGGTGGGAGATGTAGATCACCCCCACACCTTGCTCCTTGAGGGCTTTGACGACTCGAAACAGGTAGTCCAGATCCCGGCCGCCGAGGGCGGCCGAGGGTTCATCCATGATCACAACCCGAGCATTTAGGGATAAGGCCTTGGCGATCTCGATCATCTGCTTCTGAGCCACGCTCAGCCGGCCCAGGTTGGTTCGCGGATCGATCTCGACTCCCAGCCGCTGC
>JALHUE010000298.1 GCA_022866145.1 Anaerolineales bacterium
CCTCAGCCGCGCTCTAACCATGACCCCTCAATCAGGAGGCGACGATGGGATTTGAACCCATGATCAGGGTTTTGCAGACCCTTGCCTTACCACTTGGCCACGTCGCCAGAAACAAGCTGTCAGCCTTCAGCGCTCAGCTATCGGCCACAACACCCGGCAAGACGGGCTTGCTGATCGCTGAGGGCTGAGAGCTGACGGCTGGTCTTCCAGAGCGGGCGATGGGATTCGAACCCACGACCTTCTCCTTGGCAAGGAGACGTTCTACCACTGAACTACACCCGCAAGTGCACGCCGGAGGATACCGTGAAAGAAGGGGGGTGTCAAGAAATCCACTTTGGGCGCCGGCCTGAGCCAGTTGGTTTCCGCCATCAGGATGGTTCGCTATCCTTTCAGCGCACCGGCCATCAGGCCGCGCAGGAAATACCGCCCCAGGAAGATGTAGATCAGCAGCGTCGGCAGGGCGGTCAGCAAGGCGCCGGCCATCTGCACGTTCCACTGCACGATCTGGCTGCCGGCCAGGTTGTTCAAGGCCACCGTCACCGGCCAGGTGCGGTTGCCGGTCAGCACTACGGCGAACAGGAAGTCGTTGTAGGCCTGGGTGAACTGCCAAATCAGCACCACGACAAAGGCCGGGATCGAGAGCGGGAAGACCACGTGGCGATACAGCCCGACGAACCCGGCGCCGTCGATGCGCCCGGCTTCCAGCACCTCGGTCGGGACGCCGGCGTAGTAGTTGCGGAAGATCAGGGTCGTGATGGCGATCCCGTAGATCACGTGCACCAGAACCAGGCCGCTGATCGATCCGCGCAGGCCGAGCTTCTCCATGAAGATCACCAACGGGATCAGAATCGCCTGGTAGGGGATGAACATCCCGAAGAGCAGGAAGGTGAAGATGACGTCGGAATACTTGAACTTCCACTTGGAGAACACGTAGCCGTTGAGCGAACCCACGACCGACGAGATGATGGCGGCGGGGATGACCATCCGCATGCTGTTCCACAGATGGGGGGACAGCTTCTCGAAGGCCAGGATGAAGTTGTCGAAGTGAATGCCCTTGGGCAGCGCCCACATCCGCTGCAGGTCGACCTCGGCGAAGCTCTTCAGACCGGTGATCAGCAGCAGGTAGACCGGCATTAGGAAGAAGAGCGCCATGAAGATCAGCATCAGGTACAACAAGGGGCGGGTGAGCCGCCGGGTCATCCGAGGGTTCATTGCTGCTCCTCCGACCGCATGCTGTACACCAGATAAGGAACGATCAATACGGCGATGGTGAGCAGCATGATGATCCCGATGGCGGCGCCTCGGCCGTAGTTGTTCGCGTCGAAGGTCGCCCTCCACATGTAGACGCCGGGAACATCGAGGGCGATGTTGTTCTGGCTGATGGCCACGATCAGGTCGAAGATCTTCAGCGAGATGTGTCCCAGAATGATGACTGCGCTCAAGGTGACCGGATTGAGCAACGGCATGATGACATAGCGGTACATCTGGAACTCGCTTGCGCCGTCGACGCGGGCCGCCTCGCGCAGGTCTTCGGAGATCGCCCGCAAGCCTCCTAGGTACAGGGCCATGGTAAAGCCGGCCATTTGCCAGACCGCCGGGACAGCCACGAAGGCGATGCCCCACGGAGGATCGGTTAGATGCCAGCGGCTGATCAGGGCGCCGAGTCCCAACTGCTGGAACAACAAGTTGATCCCGGTGATGCGCGTGCCGGTGGCGGGGTTCATCAACCAGCGCCAGACGACGCCGGTAACGATGAAGGATATCGCCATCGGGAACAGGAACACACTGCGGAAGAAGTTCTCGCCTTTGAGTTTCTGATCCAGCAGGATCGCCAGGAACAGGCCGAGGGCCAGGCAGCTCGTGAGGAAGATGGTGGTGAAGACCGCGGTGTTGCGGACGTCGATCGCGAAGCGGGCGTCCCGGGCCAGCTCCAGGTACTGCCGCAGTCCGGCGAACGAGTAGTCGGGCATCAGGCCGGTCCAGTTGCTGAGCGAGACGCGCAGCGTCCAGCCGATGAAGCCGTAGACGAAGATGGCCGTGGCCACGATCGACGGCATCACGACCAGGATCGCCAATACCTGATCGCGGTTGACGTAGCGCCGCGGGCGGGGGGCGGCGGCACGGGCAGGAACCGGCGTGGCTGTCATCCTCTCCCTCGTGGGCTCGAGGTCTCGCCCGGGATTCTAGACGAATTCGCCCGGAGCGGGTGGGGAAGAGGAGGGGCGGACTTGCGCCCGCCCCTCCGCGCTACGCGACCCTTAGCCTACTTGTTGGGGTAAGCTGCCGCGGCGGCGACCAGCGCGGACTGGAAGGCCTCGACGTTCCTGTTCGTGTCGGTCAAGAACAGGCCCAGCGCGGTGTTGATCTCGTTCTTCCAGGTGTCATTCGCCGTCACGCCGTGGGTCAGGCTGCCGACCACCCGGTCGGAGGCCCAATCGGCCATCGCCGTCTGCAGATACGCATTGAAGAGCGTGGCATCGCAGTCGGTGCGGGCGCAGATTGAACCCTTGACGGGGTTGAAGGCTTCCTGTCCGGCCTTGGAGCCGGCGGTCTTCAGCCAGGCCAGCGCGCCTTCTGCATGTGGAGCGCCCTTAGCCAGAGTGAAGCTGTCGCTCAGGAACTGGAACGTGCCGTCGGTGCCGGGCGGAGGCGCCCAGCCGTAGCCCTCGCCCGGGACCAGCCCCAGGTTGCCACCCTCGGCCGTGCCGGAGAAGTAGCCGTCGCACCAGTCACCCATGATGTTGAAGGCGGCATCGCCATTGGCGACCAGCTGCGAGGCATCCTGCCAGGTCAGGCCGGCGGCGTCGGAGTTGACGTGCTTGAGGACTTCGGCATAGGTCCCCAGGGCGGCCGTTACTTCGGCGCTGCCCCAGTCACCGCTGCCGTCCCAGAGCGCATTGTAGGCGTCCGGGCCGAGCTCGCCCAGCAGGACCACTTCCATCAGGTGCATGGCGGTCCACTGCTCACCCATCGACAAGCAGATCTTGCCGGCAGCTTCGACCGTCTCGCAGGCGGTGAAGAACTCGTCCCAGGTTGTAGGCACCTGTACACCCAGCTCGGCGAGCAGGGCGGGGTTGGTCCACATCACATTGGCGCGGTGGATGTTCACCGGCACCGAGTAGATCTGATCGCCCTTCGAGATCAAGGGCAGCAGCGTGGCCGGCATGACCTTGCCGAAGCCTTCTTCCTCGAACAGGCTGTTGAGGGGCTCGATCTGACCAGCAGCCACGTAGGTGCCGATGATCTCCTGCCCGGCGTGAGCCTGCCAGGAGTCCGGCGGATCGCCGGCCTGCAGGCGGCTGGCCAGCACGGCGCGGGCGTTGGTGCCGGCGCCGCCAGCAACAGCGGCGTTGATGAACTCGGTCTTCGGATACTCGGCGGCGAAGATCTTGATCATGGCATCCAGGCCGGCAGCCTCACCACCGCCTGTCCACCACGAGAAGACCTCGACCTGATCGGCCCCGGCTGGCGCCGCGCCGCCGCAGGCAGCCAGCAAGGCCACCACTATCAGCAGGGCGATCGTTGTAGAAAGCTTGCGGATCATCTTGACTTCCTCCTTGAGAGTTGGACGAACTGACATCGATCGTAACCTGTGGCTGGAACTTGTGGGTGGTGTCTATCACCTCCCTTCCTGGAAGAATGGTATCTCAACAATGCCAAACCCATACCCTGGTCAGCCCGGCACCATTTCTCGGCGCTGGAGGACTGCTCCGGCTAGCGCCGGCTCCGGGAGCACCAAGCGTGGCCTGCTCAACAGTTCGTGGAGCACCAGCGCCACGCCACCGATCACGCAGGCATCGGCCTGGAACTTCGATAGAACGATGCGCGCCGCCCGGCGCGATTCCCCAATGGCGCGAGACTCGACCACCTCCCGGGCCCGAGGCAGCAGGTACTCGTGCGCCAGGCTCAGCGAGCCGCCGAAGGCGACCAGCGTCGGGTTGAGCAGGTTGACCAGATTGGCGATGCCGATGCCCAGGTAGGTTCCGGTCTCACTCAGTGCCCGCTGAGCGACGGCGTCTCCCTGGCGGGCCGCCTGCAGGATGACCTCCAGCGTCATGGAATCCGGGCCATCGCCGTTGCGGTCGCGCAGCCGGCTGGCCTCGCCGGCCTGCAGGGCGGCATCGACACGCTCAACCAAGGCGCGCAGGCTGGCCAGCCGTTCCCAGCAGCCTTGATTACCGCAGCGGCAGATCGGGCCGTCGGGGTCGATCGTTGTGTGCCCGGCCTCGCCGGCATAGCCGCTGACCCCCGAATAGATCTGACCGCCTATGACCAGGCCGGCGCCCAGGCCGATGTTGGCGACCACGTAGGCGAAGGTGTCAACATCCTGGGCAACGCCGAAGTAGCGCTCGGCCAGGGCAGCGGCGTTGGCATCGTTGTCCACATAGATCGGGAGATGCAGGCGTGTGCTGAGCGCCTCCCGGAGGGGGACCTCGCGCCAGCCCATGTTCGGTTCGAAGACCAGCGTGCCGGACGACACATCGACCAGACCCGGCACGGCGATTCCGGCGCCCATCAGCGGGCGTCCCCTTCGCTGACAGTGCTGGCGGGCCTGCCGCAGAAGGGAGGTCAGTTGGTCGAGCACGCTCTCCAAACTGTCGGAGCGGTCGAAGAATGCCTGCCGGCGCCAGCTGACTCCCGCTCGCAGGTTGGCCACGACAACTGAGAGATGGCCGACGCCGATCTCGGCCCCAATCACCCAGCCGACGTCGGGATCCAGCTCTAGCAGCACACC
>JALHUE010000299.1 GCA_022866145.1 Anaerolineales bacterium
CGGACAGCCTGCATGCGCGGGCGCGGGGCGTGCATGCCGCGGGGCTGAGCGACGGCGACCGGATCCTGGCGATGGCCGAGGATGTCGGGCGGCACAACACGATTGATAAGCTGCGGGGTATGTGCCTGGCCAGGGGCGTCGACACCCGGGGCAAGATCCTCCTGGCAACGGGACGAGTCTCCTCGGAAATGTTGCGCAAAGGCGCTCTGATGGGCTGCCCGATTATCGCTTCGCGTAACTCGCCAACCTCAATGTCTGTGGCGATGGCAGAGGCCTGGAATATCACCCTGGTCGGTTACGTTCGGCAGGGCTCCCTGCGGGCCTATGCCCATGCGGAGCGGCTGGGTTCAGATGAGCCACCTCGATCGGCGGGCCCGGTCCTGCGGAACCGGGGCGGGGGCCAGGCAATAGCGCACGCGGCGGGAAAACGATGACGGACCAGGTTGAGCTGACGTTGGACGGACAGCGGGTGAGGGTCCAGCAGGGGGTCACGCTGCTCGAGGCAGCGCGGCAGGCGGGGGTCGAGATCCCCGTGCTGTGCTATTTCGCCCACACAACCTCGAACGGATTGTGCCGGATGTGCGTGGTCGAGGTGGAAGGCGTGCGCAGCCTGGTGGCGGCGTGCGTCACCCCAGTGCGTCCAGGTGCCGTGGTGCGCACCGACTCGCAGGCGGTCCTTCGAGCACGGCGGACTCTCTTGGAGATGCTGGCATCGTCAGTCGATCTCTCGGAGGCCCCGGAACTGCAGCGCCTGATGGCCGAATATGGAGCGCGCCCCGAACGTTTCGAGGGAGGCGAGAGACGCCAGCCCGAACTGATCGATGACAACCCGATGTACATCCGGGACTATGCCAAGTGCGTCCTTTGCTGGCGCTGTGTGCAAGTGTGCGCTGAGGACGCCCAGTACACCTTCGCCCTTGACTTCGCCGGTCGCGGATTCCACACCCGCATCGCGACATTCTTTGATCAACCGATGCCGTCAACCACCTGTGTCTTCTGCGGCCAGTGCATCGGGGTGTGCCCGACGGGTGCCCTGAAGGGAAAGCGGGAATATCTTCTCGGCCGCGGCCTGAAGCCTGATCAGGTGTCCGCCGAAACGCGCCCGCCGGCTCGGGACAGGCGGCAGCCCGGCACCTCGCTAGCCTGATTCATGATGCTGGCCGGGGCGAGTTCGGCCGGAGAGAGATTCCCGCCGCGCGCCGGCGCGGGGGTTCTCCGGCCGGCCCCAGCCTGTGAATCGCAGCCACGTCTTGATCCGCAGGAGGGACAGGCTGGGTGCTAGCTCAAGGGTGTACGAGGGTCAGTGTGAGGCAGGAATGCCGAGATCCCAGCCGGCGAGGGGATCGATTTGATCGGTAGCGGTAAGGTCCAGCTGGAGCGGAGTGATCGACACGAAACCATTGCGAAGCGCCCAGAAGTCAGTCCCCTCCGCAGGGATGCCGGTTGGAGCCTCGCCGCCGATCCAGAAGTATGGGCGTTGACGAGGATCCTCGCGGCGCACTAGAGCGTCGCGGTAGATCCGCAGGCCCTGGCGGGTGATGCGCACTCCGTGCATTTCTTCCACCGCAAGGTAGGGGACGTTCAGGTTGAGCAGCACGCCCTTCGGCAGCCCGCGCTTGATCACCTCGCGGACGAGCGCTCGCGCGACTTGCCCGGTCGGCCCGAAATCGAGGGGCTCGGGGTGGCCTTCGGGGGAGTCGACCGAAACCGCCACGCCCGGCAGGCCGGCGATGGCCGCCTCCATGGCTGCCGTCACCGTGCCCGAGTAGGTGACGTCGTGGCCGATGTTGGCATGCGGATTGATGCCGGAGACCACGAAATCGATCGGGTCGTGCAGCAGCCCAAGCACGGCCAGGGCAACGCAGTCCGAGGGGGCGCCGTCGGTGGCGTGGGCCGGCAGGCCATTCTGCAATTGGGTATCCCACACCCGGAGCGGGCGATGCATGGTCTTGACATGACCCGAGGCCGACCAGTTGTGGTCCGGCGCCAGGACGGAGATCTCGCCCAGCCCCTCCAGGGCTTGGGCCAGCGCCAGCAAACCGGGTGCGCCGATTCCATCGTCATTGGTTACCAGGATGTGCATCGAATACTCGGTCTCTGGCCGGGGGCGTATTGTACTTGAGCCGCCGGTCCTCTTGAGCCTCGGCCGCCGGGTAGATTAGACTCCGGGCCTAAAGGCAGGGAGTAAGCAGGCGTGTCGGCAATTCCACCCTCGTTCACGCGCATCGTTTGGCTGGTGGGCTCTCTGGCTCTGGCGGCGTTGTCCTGCAACCTGAGCTCAGGAACCACGCCGCCGCCGACCAGCGCCGCGCTGAGGCCGACGCCGGCAGGCGCGGCCGGTCGGACGCCCAGCCTTGGCGAGCTGGCTCGGGCGGCGGTGCAGCTCCAGGCCCTGGCCGCCCAGGGCGGGGGCACGACCGTCGTCTGGTCGGGTTCCGGCAGTCTGATCTCTTCGGATGGCCTGATCCTTACCAACGCCCATGTTGTTGACAACCGGGGCGGCGATTACGAGAAACTGGGCGTGGCCGTCCTCGAGCGCACCGACCAGGCGCCGCAGCTAGCCTTTCTGGCGGAGGTCGCGACTATCGACTACGAGCTCGATCTGGCCGTGGTTCAGATCATCAGCGACCTGGACGGCCGCCCCGTCCAACCGAAATTGCCGTTCGTGCAGCTTGGCGATTCCGGTCAGGTGGAGATCGGCGATCCGATTCGCATCCTGGGCTACCCTGGGATCGGGGGCGATACCGTCACGTTCACCGAAGGCGCCATCAGCGGCTTCACTACTGAGCGGGGCGTCGATGGAAGGGCATGGTTGAAGACCGACGCCACCATCGCCGGCGGAACCAGCGGGGGCATGGGCCTGAACGAACGGGGAGAGCTCATCGCCATCCCGACAATGCTGGGGTCTGGCGCCGAGGACAGCGGGCTGGCCGACTGCCGTCAGCTGGTGGACACCAATCGGGATGGCGTCGTGGATTCCGAGGACACCTGCGTGCCGCTGGGAGGGTTCATCAATGCGCTGCGGCCGGTCGCCCTGGCCGCACCCCTGATCGAGGCAGCGAGCCAGGGCATCCGCTTCGTGCGCGGCGACGTACCCCTACCGCAGGACCCACAAGGCTTCGACCTGGCTTTGACCTATCTGTCGAATATTGTGTTCTCCGAAGGCGTGGGTTCCCAGGATGAACCACTGGGGGAGTGGTACTCCCTGCCGGCCGGCGTGACCGATGCCTGCGCCTTCTGGGACTACGAGGGGATGGCCGACGGGATGACCTGGTCCAGCTACTGGTTCATCGATGGGGTGCTCAGCGAGGGCGGAAGCAGCATCGGTGATGTCTGGACGGGGGGTCCGGCGGGCAACTGGTGGGTGTGCATCCACAATGAAGCCGGCCTGTCGGATGGACTGTATGAGTTTGTCTTGGAAGCGGAAGGCGAGCCTCTGGCGGACGAATCGATCTTCGTTGGCGGAGATCACAGGTTGGTTGAGTTGGAGCTGGAGAATGGGCTTCCTCAGGATATCTGCTATGCCTTCCTCTCGCCTACCGAGGCCCAGAACTGGGGTCAGGACCGGCTGGACGAAGAAGAGGCTGTCGTGCCTGGCACCCGGCGGGCCATCCCCGTGGCCAGCGGAGCGTACGACCTCCGGCTGCTGGACTGCGATGGTGGGTTGTTGACCGAGGCGTTCGGCGTTGCTCTCATGGACAACCTGACGTTCGTTGCTTCTCCAGAATAGACTTCGCTGCGGGCTCGCCTGACCGAGGTCTTTGCCTCCTGGCCTGGTCGATTTCCGGGCCCTGTCTCTAGCCTGTCCCATGGGCCCTGTGCGGCCGCCAGGCCCCACCGCTTGGCGGCCTCGGGCTGCAGCCTTCACACTGCCTCTCGCCAGCCTGCGTTGACTCACGCCAACCCGTCGTGATAAGATCCTTGTGCCGCGTGAACAGCGCCCATTATTCTTGCTGATGCGCGGTCCCGGCTTCATCATCTGTCATTATTGGCGCTTGGTCGACGGCGTGGGTCCCGGCGGCTGGGGTGAACCCCCTGCGGACCGGCGAGCCTGCGGACAGATACGGCGGTCCCATCATGGGGCGGATGCCTGAGCCGGGTATCCGCCCCTTATGCTTCCAGATTCGGAAGGAAGGTCATTATGAGTGGCGATTTCATCATGCGCCTGATCGGGATGGTGGTCCTGGCCATTGGAGGGATCTACCTGGGGGCGTATCTGGGCGAATTTGCCGGAGGCCCGGCGGAGTTGTGGGCGGCGGTTTTCGGCCTACTCGGAGCGCTGATCGGCCTGGTGGTCACCCCCTATCTCACCACTCGGCCGGTGCGGGCGATCCGACGTTCGGTAGCGCAGCTATCGGCACAAGCGATGCTGGCCGGTCTGCTGGGATTGATCGTCGGGCTGATCGTGGCCGCACTGGTCTCGTATCCCCTGTCGCTGCTGCCCTCGCCTTTTGGCGAGGTCCTGCCTTTCGTCAGCGCCTTGCTGTTCGGCTATCTGGGGGTCTCGATCTTCTACCTTCGGCAGCACGATATCCTGGGGTTGTTTCGCTTTCGGACATCGTCGGCCACCGACGAGGGCCGGGGGATGACCGCCGACGGGCGGAGTGTTCTGCTGGACACCAGTGTGATCATCGACGGGCGGATCGCTGACATCGCCCGCACGGGATTCATCTGGGGCCCGATGTTGGTGCCCTCGTTCGTCCTGATCGAACTGCAGCACATTGCAGACTCGGCGGATAGCCTGCGCCGACAGAGGGGCCGTCGCGGTCTGGACATTCTGAATCGGTTGCAGAAGGACACAACGATCGCCTTCCGGATCACCGACGTCGATGTCGAAGGGGTGCGCGAGGTGGATGACAAGCTGGTGATCCTGGCCAAGCAGCTGCGCAGTCCGATTCTGACCAACGACTACAACCTCAACCGGGTCGCCGAGCTGCAGGGCGTGACGGTGCTGAACATCAACGAGCTGGCGAACGCGGTCAAGGTGGTGTACCTGCCGGGAGAGAGCCTGGACGTCGAGGTGATCCAGGAAGGGAAAGAGGCGGGGCAGGGGGTCGGCTATCTCGATGACGGCACCATGGTCGTTGTGGAAAGCGGGCGGGCGTACATCGGCCGCACAGTGCCGGTCGCCGTGACCAAGGTGCTGCAGACAGCGGCAGGTCGGATGATCTTCGCCCGGCCGGACGGCGCCTAGCGATTCAACAAGGTGGCTCGCCATGATGATCATGATCTACAACACCCTGACCCGCAAGAAGGAAGCCTTCGAGACGATCGAGCCGGGCAAGGTCCGGATGTACGTGTGCGGCCCGACGGTCTACGACCGCGCCCACGTCGGCCACGCCATGTCGTCGGTGGTCTTCGATGTCATCCGCCGCTACCTGGAGTACCGCGGCTATCAGGTCCGGCATGTGATGAACTACACCGACGTGGAGGACAAGATCATCCAGCGCGCCCAGGAAAGGGGAGTTGAGCCGGGCGAACTGGCCGGACAGTACCTGCAGCAGTACGACCAGCACCTGCGGGATCTGAATGTGCTTCCGGCCACGGTCAACCCGCGCGCCTCCCAGGAGATGGACCAGATTCTGGCGATGGTCCAGGGGTTGATGGACCGCGGCTTTGCCTATCAGGTCGACGGAGATGTGTACTTCCGAGTTGGGCGCGACCCGGACTATGGCAAGCTATCGCGCCGGCGTCTGGAGGACATGCGCGCCGGCGCCAGGCTCGAGGTCGATGAGCGCAAGGAAGACCCGGCGGACTTCGCCTTATGGAAGGCGGCCAAGCCGGGAGAGCCCTTCTGGGGCAGCCCCTGGGGGCCTGGCCGGCCTGGCTGGCACATCGAGTGCTCGGCGATGAATCTGCGCTATCTGGGGGAACAGATCGATATCCACGGCGGCGGCAATGACCTGGTCTTTCCGCACCATGAGAACGAAATCGCCCAGAGCGAGAGCTTCACGGATCGTCCCTTCGCCCGCTATTGGATCCACAATGGGATGCTGCAGCTGGGCGGCGAGAAGATGTCCAAGTCCCTCGGCAATCTGATCACGATCGACGAGTTCCTGGAGAAGCACAGCTCGGACGTGTTCCGCATGGTTGTGCTGAACTCGAGCTACCGGGGGCCGCTGACTTTCACAGCGGCCGTTCTTGAGCAGGCGACGAGCGCCCTGGAGCGCCTGCACAGCGGGCTGCGAGCGTCGGGGTCAGGGGAGGCCGTTGTGCCGCCAGCCGGCCTGGAGCTGCAGGCCAGAGCGCAAGATGCGATCCGCGGCTTCGAAGCCGCCATGGACGACGATTTCAACACTGCCGGGGCCCTGTCCCAGCTGTTTGAGCTAGTGCGGGCGATTCACCAGGGCCGAGAGGCGGGCGCCGATGTCGCCGCCGTCGAGTCGGCTCAGGCCACGCTGCGCAGACTGGCTGGCGTGCTGGGGCTGCGCCTGGAAAGGACCGAGGCCGGGGCGACAACCACCGGCCCGCTGGTCGAACTCCTCATCGAACTGCGCCTGGAGCTTCGCCAGGCAGGCCTGTACCCACTGGCCGACCGGATCCGCCAGCGCCTGGCAGAGCTGGGCATCGTTCTCGAGGACGGCAAGCAGGGGACGACCTGGCGGCTGAGCTGAGATGCCGTGAGCGGTCCGAGCGAGTGGGTATGCGGCCGGAACGCGGTTGCCGAAGTGCTGCGTGCCGGCCGGCGCAGAATGTACCGGGTGTGGATCCTGGAGACCGCCGATCGGCGAGGCCCGCTCGACGAGTTCCTGCAGGCTGCACGGGCGTTGGCCATCCCCATCGAGCCGGTCCCACGCCAGGCGCTGGACGGCCTGGGAGCGCACCATCAGGGGGTCGCCGCGGAAGTTGAACCGTACCCGTACGTCGGCCTGGACGAGGTGTGCCGCTTGGCGGCCGAACGCCGGGAGCCGCTGTTCGTGCTGCTGCTGGACATGATCCAGGACCCGCAGAACCTGGGAAGCCTGCTGCGAACGGCAGAGGCGGTTGGGGTACATGGGGTGGTGATCCCTCCGCGCAGGTCCGCCGGGATCACAGATGCCGTGGTTCGAGCTTCTGCCGGCGCGTGCGAGCACATGCTGGTGGCGCAGGGAAACCTGGTGCAGGCGATCGAGAGGGTCCGGCGCCAGGGAGCCTGGGTGTTCGGGCTGGAGGCCGGACTGGAGGCCGTCCCGCTGCGGGAGGTTCGCCTGACCGGCCCACTGGGACTGGTGGTCGGCAACGAAGGCCAGGGCATGCGCCGCTTGGTGCGCCAGGCGTGCGACCAGCTGGTTCGCCTTCCGATGCGGGGCCAGGTGGCCTCGCTGAATGCCGCCATCGCTGGTTCGGTGGCGCTGTATGCCGTGTGGGCGGCCCGGGAGGGGGCGGGGGAGGCGCCGGCGGGGGCCGGTCATGATTGACGCTCGCTTGGAAACCTGATAAACTCCTTGGCCGGCGGCATCCCGTTCTGGTACAATGAGTTCGCGCCGGTGGGTGGGGCGCGTTTTTATCGTAGCGCCGACGTAGCTCAACGGGAGAGCAACCGCCTTGTAAGCGGTAGGTTACGGGTTCGATTCCCGTCGTCGGCTCACGACGGCGAGATTGTCGGGACCATCGGTTCTGCCGGCCAGGGGCGCGACCGGATCCCCGGCCGGAAACAGGGGCGGTTACCCAAGTGGCCAAAGGGGGCTGACTGTAAATCAGCTGGCGGACGCCTTCGGAGGTTCGAATCCTTCACCGCCCACAGGCAGCGCGTTCGCCCCGGCCGAGGCAATGTGGCCGTGGCGGCGGGTAAGCTGGCCCTCATAGCTCAGTCGGTAGAGCACACCCTTGGTAAGGGTGGGGTCATGGGTTCAAATCCCATTGAGGGCTCTCGTGTGCACAATCTGGTCAATCTGACCTGAAGGCAAGGAGACGGCAATCATGGGCAAGCAGAAGTACCAGCGAACGAAGCCGCACATGAATGTAGGGACGATGGGGCACATCGACCACGGGAAGACGACGCTGACGGCGGCGATCACGAAGTACAGTGCGATGAGGGGGCATGGGGA
>JALHUE010000300.1 GCA_022866145.1 Anaerolineales bacterium
CCGTTGGCGGGGCTGGCCGTTGCAGTGCCCATCCTTCTCTATGGGCTATCGATCTCCGTCGTCGCGCCGCTACCGACCGACCCCGCAGCCTTGGGGGGACTGGAAGGCAACTCGCTCGTGTACCTGGCCGCGAAATGGTTGGTCACCGGTGCCTGGCTGCCAGCACCCGTCAGCTATGGAGGCATGCCGGCCGTCCTGTACTGGCTGCGCTACGTAGTCGCCGGGCAGCCCCTGCCCCTGGGCGGAACCGATGTCTTTCTCAGCCCGGTGGCCTGGGCAGGCTGGGCGGGGTTGCTGGTGACGGCGCTGAACCTGATCCCGGCCGGTCAACTGGACGGCGGACACCTGGTCTATGTCCTACTGGGGAAGAAGGCCCTGCGCCTGTGGCCGTTTGTGGTGGGTGGGACGCTGCTGCTCGGGCTGGTCTGGCCGGGTTGGTTCCTGTGGGCTGGAATGCTCTTCGTCCTCGGCCGTGTGTACGCCACCCCGCTGGATGACCTCACCCCGCTGACCCCAGGGCGCAAAGCCCTGGCCGTCTTCGGGATCGTGCTGTTCTTCCTGCTGCTGACGCCCGTGCCGCTGCGCGGCTAGCGCCGTCCCGGCGAGCCTCTAATCGGTGAACCGGCCCTGGTCCACCTGACCGGGCGATGTGAACCACAAGGCTTGGCGCAGCGGCTGCCACTGCTTCAGTCATGATCCAGCGCACTTCCAGGCCGATGCGCGGCGTCGGCGACTGGGGCTTTCCTTATCGGCCTTCTTCAGAGAGGGGGTGCTCCGGCGCTGTCACCGATCGCGGGCGAAGCCGATGCTGGAGCAGTTCATAACCCACCGGCAGGAGGGAGATCAGTATGATGGCGATCACCACGAGGCCGAAGTTGTCGCGCACGATCGGGAGGTTGCCGAAAAAGTAGCCAGCGAAGATGAAGATCGAGGTCCAGACAAGCGCACCGATCACATTGTAGACGATGAACTTGCTATAGCGCATCGTGCCCACGCCGGCCACGAAGGGAGCGAAGGTGCGGATGATCGGGATGAAGCGGGCGAGGAAGATCGTCTTGCCGCCGTGCTTGTCGTAGAACTTCTGGGTGCGCTCAAGGTACTCCCGCTTGAGGAAGCGGACGTCTTCCTGGAAGACGCGCGGTCCGATGCGGTGGCCGAACCAGTAGTTAACCGTGTCGCCCACAATCGCGGCCGAGGCCAGCAGGACGAACAGCACCCACACGTTGAGCGCCCCGGTGGCGGCGAGGGCGCCGGCGGCGAAGAGCAGCGAGTCGCCCGGCAAGAACGGGGTGACCACTAGACCGGTTTCCATGAAGACGATCGCGAACAAGATGATGTACGTCCAGTAGCCGTAGTTGGCGATGATCTCGCCGAGGTGCCGGTCGATGTGGAGAATGAAGTCAAAGAGCTGTGCCAGAAGCTGCATGAGGCTCCTTTGGGTATCCGTTGAAGCCAGGCGAGCTAGCCGGCCGCGCTTGCCCCGAGCAGGTCGGCCAGGATCTGCGCGCTATGTCCTTCCGGCTTGACGTTTTCATAGCTGCGGAGCAGGCGCCCATCCGGGCCGATCAGGAAGGTGGTTCGGTGCACGCCTTCGTACGAGCGGCCCATGAAGGTCTTGGGCCCCCAGACCCCATAGGCGGAGGCGACGGTGTGGCCTTCGTCGGCCAGGAGCGGGAAGGGCAGGGAGAATTTGTCCCGAAACCTGGCGTGGGAAGCCACCAGGTCCGGCGAGATGCCGAGGATGACGATGGCGTTCCGGCCGTAGACCTCGAACTGATCGCGAAAGCCGCAGGCCTCGATGGTGCAGCCCGGCGTGTCGTCCTTGGGGTAGAAGTACAGGACCACGGGACGTCCGCGAAAGCCTGAGAGCCGCACCTGCTGGCCGTGGTCGTCGAGCAGGGCGAAATCGGGTGCAGGGTCGCCGAGGCGGGGCGCGGTCATCGCTGGGTGTCCCTCCGAGCTGCGGGTGGGCAAGCCCGCCAATGCTACCACGGTCGGGGCGCCTGTCCTTTGCCGAGGCCCTGACCGGGGGCCCGCCGGCGTTGCCCTTTGGCGACAGGCGTCCTAGAATGCAACTTCGGTGCGTGGGAGGCGCCGCAACCGATGCAGGCTTTTGTCATCGCTGCCGATCCGGATGAGCGCGATCTGATCTCGTTTGCCCTGCGCCACGCCGGACTAGCCGTTGCACCCGGATCCGAGCTGCGCCGCATCCTGAACAGCTGGGAGGAGAACCCGGCGGACTTGATCATCCTGGCGGCCGAGGAGACCGGGAGCCTGCAGGCGGAGATCGCCGGGCTGCGGGCCGTGACCGATGTCCCTTTGATCGTGGTGGTGGACCCGGCCAGCGAGGGTCAGCTGGCAGCCTGGGTGCGCACCGGCGCCGATCTGGCGATGGAGCGGCCGGTATCGTTGCGGCTGTTCTCAGAGTATGCCCTGGGATTGCTGCGCCGCAACGGCGCAACGGCCTCGTTCAGCGTGCCCCGCCTCGAGCTCGAGGGGATCACCCTCGACCCGGGGACACGCACCGTCAGCGTCGAGGGCAAGGAGCCTCGCCGCCTGACCCAGCTTGAATTCCGCCTGCTGCACGTCTTGGTGACCAATCGCGAGCAGGTGGTTCCCACTGAAGCAATCGTTGAGCGCGTCTGGGGGTATTCCGGGGAAGGCGACCGTGACCTGGTCCGAGGGTTGGTCAGCCGCCTGCGTCACAAGATCGAGCCCGACCCGGAGAAACCGCGGTTCATTCAGACGGTGGCCGGGGTGGGCTACCAGTTCACCCGCGAACAACCCGCCTAGCCGTAGTGGCTACCGGCCGCTGAAGCCGGTGAGGATCCGGCGGCAGGGGATCCGGTTTGCTCATGCGTGCCTCGGGGCGCAGTCTCACCTGTCAATGGCGCCTGCCAGCTCCTCGATCCGTTGATCCGCCGCTTGCACGCCTTTGCCACATCTAGGGCCATTCTGGGACACCTCTGCCACATCTAGCGCAGGGGATTTGCGCACCATTTCGGTATTTTTACCCCTGGTATGAGTGATCCTGGCGCAGCGCTGAAAGGATCGAGAGGATGCTGGATGGAACCTGTCCCGAGTGTGCCGGCCAGGTCCACTTCTCTCACCCGCCTGGGCTGGGCCAGCGAGCCCGATGCCCCAAGTGCGGTGCCCGGTTGGAGGTCGTCGAGTCTTCACCGGTTGAACTGGATTGGGCCTTCGATAGCCCGCTGGGTACGACCTGGAAGATGGGAGAAGTACTGACTGAGGATGAGTTGGAGGGTTGACGGCACAAGCCCGTGGGAATCCGTCGCAAGGACCTGAGAGCCAGCTCCTCGAAGGGACCGGCTCTCTGTCTTGTTGGGACACAATTTCAGATTGGAGACTAGGCAATGCGCGATTATGCATCGATGAAACTGCACAACAAGAAGCCTCCCAGTCCGACTAGGCGCAGACCCCCGTGGCGTATCGCGCTGGTGGCCAACCTCAAGCAAGAAATCGACTGGGGCCCCGACGCTCCCGCCGATGCCGGCTCGGAATTCGACCGGCGGGAGACGATCGAGGCCCTGGCCGCGGCCCTGGAAGAAGATGGCCATTGGGTGACCTTCTGCCGGGCGGACCAAACGCTCCCAGAGGCTCTGCTCAACCTCAGGCCGCACATCGTCTTCAACATCGCTGAAGGCCTGGGGGGGGATGGGCGGGAAGCCCAGGCGCCGGCCGTGTTCGAACTGCTCGGGATCCCTTACACGGCCTCGCGCGTCCTGGCCAATGCGCTCTCGCTCGACAAGACACAGACCAAACGCATCTGGCAAAGCCTGGGGCTGCCGACGCCGAGATTCCTGGAGGCGCGGGCCGCCGACGACGCCAGCCTGTGGAAACGCGGCTTCCCGGCTTTCGTTAAGCCGGCCCGCGAAGGCACCGGAATGGGCATCGAC
>JALHUE010000301.1 GCA_022866145.1 Anaerolineales bacterium
CCGTCCAGGCGCGACTGCATCTTGGCGGTGCGCTCCGTCACCGGCGTGACGACGCTTTCCACCGCGGCCACCTTCATATCCTTGATCTCCTGCGCGCCCTGTTTGACCTGGTTCTCCAGATCGACCAGATCCTGCGCTAGAGACGTCAGCTCGGGCGGCAGAGTCGGCACGGAAATAGCCGTCAGGGAATTGACCGTCTCCAGCACGCTGTTGACTGCCAGCGCGCTCTCGCCCAGGCTGCGGGCGGTCTCCAAACCGGCACTCACTGATGGCAGCAGCTGGTCACCGAAGATCCGACTCAGCAGCTCGAGCACGGGAGTGCTCTGGGCCAACGTATCTCCTGCGACCGT
This sequence comes from Anaerolineales bacterium, assembly GCA_022866145.1. NCBI lineage: Bacteria > Bacillati > Chloroflexota > Anaerolineae > Anaerolineales > Anaerolineales bacterium. The sequence continues at coordinate 351 of JALHUE010000301.1, forward strand.
GACGGTGTCCTCGATCAGAGCGACAGCCCCGGATGCCGCGTCCAGGCGCGCAGTCAGCCGCTCGAGCCCATCGCCGATGCCGCCCACGACGGCCTCCAAACCGCTGACTGTCTTCACCAATGCCTGCGTCACCGGGCCATTTGCCCGCCACACCCCGACGATGCCGGCAGCAGCCGCCAGGATGCCCACGACGCACAATACAATCACCACGATCGCCAGAACCCGCTTGAATGTTCGCATGTGATCCATCCTCATTTCGGCCGGGACCGAATCGGCCCGGCTCGTGATTGTCCGCGATGCGCAGGTCGGGACGCAAGCCCATCCCGGCCACAGCCCGCGGCAGTTACACTACAGAAACCACCGTCCCAGCAGTGACCCGGATCAAATCTTCGGGAGTCAACTCGAAGACCGAGTTGGGCGTTCCGGCTGCTGCCCAGATCTGGTCATACCCCAAGAAGTCCTCGTCAACGAACGTCTCGATCGGGTGGGCGTGTCCGACAGGTGGAACGCCACCGATAGGGAACCCAGTGGCCTGGCGCACAAAGGCCGCGTCAGGTTTTTCCACCGGCTCGGAAACCAGGGTTGCCAGCCGGGTCTCGTTTACCCGATTGGCGCCGCTGGTGATCACCAGGTACGGTCTGCCGCTGTCCTTGCCTCGGAAGATCAGGGACTTGGCGATCTGCCCCACCCGGCATCCGACCGCCTGGGCAGCCTCCTGTGCGGTACGCGTACTCGCCGGCAGCTCCTGCACGCGGCAGGTCAGGCCGCCGACACGCAGGGCTTCCTGCACACGTTGGGCATTGGGGCTCAGCGATCTCTCCAACCTATCTTCTCCCTGGCGTCATGCGGGCCTCTCCGCTCTCGGGCCGCAGGGTGCAGGCCCCTCGTGGGCCGGTCCATGCGACAGGCGCTCGACGGCTGGTTCAGACAACCCATGGTTCGGCGATGCGCCGGCAGCCGAACTTCTCCCATCCCACGGTCGTGCGAAGCACAGAGCGGCCTCAGCTCAGGCCCGCCGGGGCCACCCTAGTATAGGCGCCGCCGCTGTCACAAGAAACGACGAATCCCAGGCGCGTATACAGCCGAAGTGCCGGATTCTCCTTCTCGACGCTCAGGCTTACTTGGTCCACGCCTTGCGAGTGGGACTTCGCCAGGAGCGCTGTCACCAGCGCCGTTCCCACACCCCGACCTCGGGCCTGGTGCCGGACCTCTCTATTCGGGGGCTTCGCTGGCGGCGGCCCGATCTCGGACGCATCGCTTCGATCCTGATTGCGGCAGGCGCTCCCGGGAACCTTCCGCCGAGTCGCCCCGCCATGGTGGTCCTGGCTCATTTCCTGTCGGCGATTTCACATGGAACGATCGTCCCTCCGGCACTCGGGGATGGGGACAAGATCGCCTGAACGCGGGCGGCCAGGACTCCTTCCCTGTCGGCCAGAATCCGGATCCCTTCTCGGATCACCTGCGATGCACGCTTATCCACGGGATCGCTCGCCCAGGCTGCGGACGTCAGCCCGAACTCGACCTCGGGCCCGGCGCGATACCAAACGCGCAGCGAGGTGACGTCCCCGTACGCCTCCAGCTGCATCCGATCGGGCGTCCCGAACGCCGCGGCCCAAGAAGTGTCACGCAGGTATCGTGTGGGATCTCGTGACAGGAGGATGATGTCCAGGTCGGACTCCGCCTTTGCTGTTCCTCGCGCCCGGGACCCCACCAACACCGCCGCCACGGCATCGGGTTCTCCTGACCACCAGTCAGCTACTTCCCGTACCAGCTGTTCGGGGCTCGCGCCCTCTCGGCTTGCCAGCTGCCTTCGCTTCATTTCGCTCCCAGGGCAGCACCCGTCCGGTGCGCCGCAGACAGGTACCACACTCGTCACCGAAGTCTTCGATCGTCATTCTCTCCCCGCGCGGCAGATTCACCAAGTACGGGAGATCGAAGCCAAGCAGCATTGCCCAGCCGGGCATCCAGTTGTGAATGGTCACCCGTTGAGAGCACGCCCACTACCAGCTCCCGGCGTAGATCGGATGACCAGTCCGGGTGCACGCGCTTGCGGTCACGGCGGTATTCTTCTCCAGGGTGTCGGCCTTCCAAGAACCGGTCTGAGCGAGGGCCCCCTACGCCCGCACAGACCATGCCAGCGCAGTTGCCAGGCGAAATGTCCCGAGCCCTCCCGCCCAC
>JALHUE010000302.1 GCA_022866145.1 Anaerolineales bacterium
CATGCGAGATTGCATCGAGTGTATTGATGCCTGTTGGGGGCACCACGTCCAATGCATGTTCTACAAGGCTTACTGGCTATGCTCTGACAGGGGGGCGTTGAGATGTACTTCGCATCTCAACGGCCGTTGATCCGGCTTCGACGAGTTGGTGGGCGGCATTCTCTACTCACCGAATATCGTAATCCGCTGGAAATCCGTCAAGCCAGTCAAGGGCACGTCTGCTGCCAAGCATCAAGGTCTCGATTCTTGAGAATGAGGCTGAAATTCAACTGCTTGGCCTCCTGACACAACTGCTCAAGGCCTACTCCGGCATCCGTATACTCAGCTGCAAGCACGGGCTTCCCCATTTGAACAAACGGCATCATGGCCTCACACCACCCCTCAGCAAAGCAGTCTTCGGTCAGTGCCCAATCGAAATAGGACAGAAGGTCGGCTACCTGGTCGGGATCGTTCTTTAGCCCGATGGACAGGCCGCGGGCGTGCGCCTCTTCCGCCAGCCACAGGTTGTACTTGAGTTGATCCGCGTAGGTCAGCGGAAAGCCGGTGTCGTTGGTGTAGCCGTCAATGTTGTCCGGCTCGATGCCGTCGAAACCTTTGTCCCTGCACAAATCCAACCGGGCGCGCATCATGGGTGCCAGCAACTCGATCTGACGGATGTCCAGCCAATTCTCCCCCGGCCAGCCTTGATAATCCTCGCCAATCACTGAAGCAGGGAACTGGTCCTCATCTGGACGCCAGTCTTCCCAGCTACCAACGCTTACGTAGCAGACTACTTTGCGGCCCCGTGCATGTAATGCCGCTATCACACTCGCGTCGTTGTCAAACGGATCAATGTCGTACATATCAACATCCAGGCTAAGGTCAACCGGAAGTTCGCTCAACTGCCACTGCCAGCGCAAGTTGACCGTAGGCTTCCACCAAATGCTTTGGCTGTCTTGGGGTGGCGGGGCAGCTCTAGGAGCAGATGGCGTTGTGAAAGAGGCAGACGATCGCGGTGGCGGTGTTGGTGTCGGTGCCAGCAGATTCGTCGAATTGCAGGCCACCAGCAGCACCACCGCAACTGCCACCCATTGTTTCTGATGCGATCTCATAGGGTATCCACCTCGGGCGAGGATGTCCTTCGACTGTGCTTGATCATTGAGCCGCCCAACGGCCTCGAGCTCCGCCAAGCGCGCTGGCCTCCCGACCGCTGCGCCGCACCGCAGGCCGTCTGGCGCCGGCCGTCACACTGGTTCCGCAGCCCGTGGTGACGGTACCGGTGGAGCGCATGGTGACGCCGCCTAAGGCGGCAGGCTTCGGAGAAGCCCGGGTGGCCGCTGGGCAGAGGGGCAGTCCCACTGCGCAGACTGACCCCCGCATGCAAGGCGTGATCACGACGGCGAGTGCGTGGTTTCCCAATGCAACCTCGACGGTCTGACCTGTATCGGCGATCACCAGGCGGTGCGCCGATCCACTCGGCCTGTCCCCAGGCAAAGCGGTATTGGCCGTGATCAAAGTCTCCAGTGTGATGATCGCGTTCGAATGGCCGATTGCCGCGCGCAATCAGCGAGGCAGGACGCCGAGCCCACACGGCGCTGCGGGCCGGCCTGCGCCTTCCTCTTCGGAAGGAACGTCGCTTCCCCCCGCTCCGAGCCCCCACGCCCTGCTGGCTGTACTCGAGGGTGATCTCGGTCCCCAGCAGGATCACATCCCCACTGGCCGGCGGCGCGGCCGGAGGATCCGCCAAGAACTTGTGGGAGCCAAGCAAGGGGCAATGCTACCTAGGGCATCGAGCTTGCGGCAGCCGGCTCCGGGGAACCGCGCTCACGGAGCGGCGGGCCAGATCTGTATGAAAAAGTGGGTTCCCACAACACCCATCGCCTTGACCGCGATCTCACTGTCCTCCAGCCTGATCTCAACGACCTGGCCGGTATCGCTGACAAGTCGATCGGTCTCGATCAGGCCTGCCGCGAGCAGGGCTTCTACGAAGTGCTCCTGCACCAGCGGATCGGAACACTCGAAGATAATCTGGTATCCGCCGGCATACTCCCCCCCGAGTTCTGCCAGAGAGGTCATCTGGCACGCGGCCGGCTGAGGCACACGGTCCGGGATGTCGCTTGGCCATACAAGGGGGGTGGGAGTGATGCGAGGCGGTGGACCCGGAGTCATGAAGCCGGCGTTGTCGATGTCAAGGTTGGCCCCCGGGTCTCCAGCCTCCAGACGCATGTGGTACGGCCCCTTGGCGATCTCGACGGAGTCCCATTCGCCGCGGGCGATGCGTTCGTTTGTCTGCTCGTCGGGGATCGAGGGCGCACTGTAGACGCTGTACTGCAGCTCAAAGCCCAGCGCTTCCAGCTGTGCCAGGTACTGGGCGATCGTCTGGTTGGAGACGGAGCTGTAGCTGATCCGGTATCTTGACCCCGGGTCAACGGTGACTCTCCGGATCTCGCCTTCAAGAGGCGGGATGTCGGCCGGGATATCCTCGGGCCACTTGGCGTACTCGCCGTATAGGAAGCCTGCCGTGGCCTTGTGGGCCACGAAGGCCGGATCCAGTTCAAGCTGGGAAGTGTCCGGGCTTGGGTTGCAGGCGTAGACCGCAAGTAGGACCAGAGGCACCAAGATGGCAGCAGGTTCACGGTTGTGCATCTGAGCCTCCTTGGGCTGGCGGGCGGCGGGCCCTCCGATGGAGCCGCGCGAGCAGGGTCGTTGGGACAGGGGGCCAGCGGAGGAACCAGGCTCGTGTGCTCCAGCAGCAGTCGCCGGGTGCGATCCGCCCGAGTGCGGCGGGTGACCGAAGAGACGCGGGGAGTCTAGACGCGAAGCCAGGCGGGGACAAACCGACGCCCGGTGAGCGCCACGTCGCCGGCTAGCTGGTGGTTTCGCAGGAGTCGGTCAAGACGCGCATCCGCCTCGCCCTGGAGAAGCTGGGCGTGCGCAGCAACAGTGAGCCCCGCCTGCGGCTGACCGGGTCGGGCGGACGTCGGCGGCCGGAGCCGGGGCCCAAGCCGCTTCCCGCCCGCACCCTTCTGCGCTCCGATCCCGACCTGCCTCTGTGTTAGGCTGCCCGGCCGGCGTTCCGGCTGCCAACATCTCGTCCAACTTGTATCTAGACAAAACATATATACTTGCGTATAATACTGCTCGGGGCGGAGAGGAGAGAAAGCGTGTCCATCGGAATCAGCAAGGCCAGCGAAGTGATGGACGAATTCCGCACGGTCGTGCTCGGACGCGGCGGGGTTCTAGACGTCATGATGCCACCGCTGGTGTTCCTGGCCGCCAATGCGCTGGCCGGATCGTTGGCCGCCATGCTGGCGGCGCTGGTCACCTCTGGCGGCCTCGTCCTCTTTCGTCTTCTCCGCCATCAGTCGGTGGTTTATGCGCTATTCGGCTTGGGAGCCTCGCTGCTGGCGCTGATCCTCGCCCAGGTTCTGCAGCGCGCCGAGGTCTTCTTCCTGCCCGACATGATCACCAACCTCGCCCTGGCCGCGGGCAGCCTGCTGTCCGTCGCCCTGAGGCGCCCCCTCGTCGCCTGGACCTCGCACCTGGTTCGACGCTGGCCGCGCGACTGGTATTGGCATCCGCGCGTCCGTCCGGCCTACACCGAGGTCACGCTCGCCTGGGCGGTCTACTTCCTGGCCCAGGCGCTGCTCCAGCTGAGCGTGTTTCAACTTCGGGAGGCAGCCTACCTGGCGGCACTCGGATTGTTCACCGGCTGGCCGGCAACCGTCATGCTCTTGATCCTGACCTATCTGTATGGCACCTGGCGCCTGGTGCGTTTGGCCGGCCCGAGCGTGGATGAATTCCGCGCCCAGGCCGCGCCGCCCTGGACCGGACAGCGGCGCGGCTTCTAGCCCCGCCAACAAGGAGGAACCGCATGACCGTGCTGCAAGTTCTCCAGATCGCGGCCGCCCTGGCCACCGCCGCCACCGGCCTGTTCGCGCTGGTGGCCCCCACCAAGGTGATCGGATTCACCGGCCTGCAGCCGATCGGCGGGCGCGGCATCACCGAGCTGCGCGCCGTGCTCGGTGGGCTGTTCATCGCCCTCGGCCTCGCTCCGCTGTTCCTCGGCGCCACTGCCTACCTGATGCTTGGGATCGGCTACCTGGCCATCGCCGTTGTGCGCGCAGTGTCGATGGTCTTCGATCACTCGGTGGTTCGATCCAATGTCATCAGCCTGATCACCGAGATCATCCTGGGCGTGATCTTGGTCCTGTAGACTCAAGCCGCCACCAGGAAGGTTCCCATGACCGTTCGCATTGTCACCGACAGCACCTGCGATCTGCCCGCCGAGGTGATCGCCGAGCACAAGATCGCCGTTGTACCGCTGTACATCAACTTCGGCACCCACAGCTTTCTCGATGGAGTCGACCTGTCGCGCGCTGAGTTCTACGCCCGCCTGCCGTCCAGCAATCCCCCGCCGACCACGTCCGCGCCAGGCACGGCGGCCTTTGCCGATAGCTACCAGGGGCTAGTCGCCGAAGGCGCCTCGGGCATCCTCTCGATCCACATCGGCTCGGCACTGAGCAATGTGTACAATGTCGCCCAGATGGCGGCGGCGACCATCACTGACGTTCCGGTGCGCGTGCTCGACGGCGGCCAGATCTCGCTGGGCACCGGATTCCTGGTGGAGCACGCCGCGCGTCTGGCCGCCTCCGGAGCACCGCTCGAGAAGATCGCAGCCTCGGTCGAGGTGCTCGCCGGGCGGACGCACTCCTTCGCTGCCTTCGACACGCTGGAATATCTTCGGCGCAGCGGGCGCGTCAACCTGGTCACGTTCTCCGTCGGCACGCTGTTGAAGATGAAACCGATCCTCAAGATGCACGCCGGCCAGATCATCACTGCTCGGGCGCGCACCAGCCAGGGCGCCATCACTCGCCTGGTCGACCTGGCGCTGCAGCTCGGGCCGCTCGAAAGCCTCGCCCTGGTCCATGCCGGCGCCCCCGAGCGGCTTGAGTTGCTGCGCCAGCAGGTGCAGACGCGTCTGCCCGGCGTACCCATCCGCATGGTGGGTGAGGTGGCGCCGGTGATCGGCGCTCACGTCGGGCCCGGCACCGTCTGCATTGTCTGCATCCAGACGGCCTAGCGCCGGGAGCCAAGGAGAAACACGATGGACTTCCTGAATATCTACCTGCGTGTGGGCGGCGTTGTTCTCGGGCTGATGATCCTGCTCTGGCTGCTCAGCCTGGCGCTGCGCAACTCGAGCATCGTAGACATCTTCTGGGGCACCGGCTTCGTGATCGTCGCCTGGGCGACGTTTGTGCTCACCCCGGAAGGCTACCTGCCGCGCAAGCTGCTGCTGGCCGGGCTGGTCACGGTCTGGGGCCTGCGGTTGTCGCTTCACATCCTGCGCCGCAACTGGGGCAAGCCGGAGGACTTCCGCTACGCCAAGTGGCGTCAGGAGAACGGCGCTCGCTGGTGGTGGAGGAGCTTCTTCAAGGTGTTCCTGCTGCAGGGGATCCTGCTGTGGATCATCAGCACTCCGTTGGTGGCGGCGCAGGTCAGCCCGGTTCCAGCAAGCCTGGGCCTGCTCGACGGATTGGCTGTCGTAGTGTGGGGGTTTGGGTTCTTCTTCGAAGCCGTCGGCGACTGGCAATTGGAGCGCTTCAAGGCCAATCCCGCCAACCGGGGCCGGCTGCTCACCACCGGCGTGTGGCGCTACACCCGCCATCCCAACTACTTTGGGGACGCGGCGCAGTGGTGGGGCTACTTCCTGATCGCCGCCGCGGCCGGCGGGTGGTGGACCATCTTCAGCCCGATCTTGATGACCCTGCTGCTGGTGCGCGTCTCCGGGGTGGCTCTGCTCGAGAAGACGCTCATCGAGACCAAACCCGGCTACCGCCAGTACGCCGAGACCACCAGTGCCTTTGTGCCCTGGTTCCCCCGCCGTCCGCGTTCGGGGGCCTGAACCCTTACGGAGGACCACATGCGAATTGCCAAAGTGATCTCGCTGCTCGGTGTGCTGGCCATGACTGGGGTGCTGATCTACGGCTTCACAGTGGGTGACTTCGCCAGCGAAGGTCAGCAGCTGCTGGCCATGCCGTGGGGCATCGTCTCGCTGGTTGACCTGTATGTCGGCTTCATGCTGTTCTCGGCCTGGATCGTCTTTCGCGAGCGTTCCCTTGGACGCTCGCTGGTCTGGGTCATCCTGATGATGGTGCTGGGATTCTTCACCGGCAGTCTGTATACCTACCTGGCGCTGCGGGGCAGCGGCGGAGACTGGCACAAGTTCTGGTACGGCCGCCGGGCCTGAAGGCCGCCGCTCGCGTCGAGCCTATCGGCTTGCGCCAATCGTCGCATGGGAAGCACGGCGCAAGGGCGCCGATAGCCGCCCTTGCGGAGTTCTGCCCATAGGTAAGCCCCTTCGAGTCAGGCTACGCCACGAACTGGCGCTCCCATTCTGGCGCTAGGCAAACGGCAGGCAAGCCTACCCGGCCCCTTTTCCCCCCAGCCGAGTCGGTCGCGAACCACGCTGCGGTGAGCACATCGGGACGATGTGCGGCCGGCCTGCCCCGGAACGGCGGGCCGGGGGGCAGGCAGTGGGTTGCTGGGCTCTGACCCTTTCCCAACTACCACACCCGTATGACGCGGTTGGGTTTGAGGCGGAGGAGTACTGTGTCACCTTCGGACCACTGCGAAAGCTGGCTTTCTGCCTTTTCTTCGGACTCATACCGGAGCAGCAAACGGCGGGCAGAAGATTGCTCGGGGTCTGGTTCGACCTTCAGAGTGCCCTGGATCATGTAGCCTTCGGCATCCTCGTCGGGGTCGCCGCCGATGACGACGGCCGCTTTCGGATTGCGGAGGGCATTCCGAACTTTGGCTTCGCCCCGGTCTGTACCGAAAACAATGTCGTCACCCTGGCGCATGAAATAGATCGGGACGACGTGAGGAAATCCTTTGCGGTCTATTGTGCACAGGCGGGTAAGGCGAGGCTTACCCAAGAAGCGACGCACTCTTCGGGAGAGGATTTGGGTACTTGGCATGGCAGTTTGTTGTCGCCGGCGCCTAGCGGTCTCGAGCTTCGCGACCGCGAAGCGTTCTGGTAGGAAGCACCCCGTGGGGAAACTGCCCGGCGGAAACGGGTAGTTCCTTCCCCACTCTACGCCCGGCTGGCAGGCCGAGCAAGCGGCCCCTATGCCCCTGCCGGCCAGGTCAGGCTCACGCGTCCCGGCCCTACGGCCGCGGGAGGCGCGGTCAGCCCCTAAGCTGCCGCTTCACGGTGGCCCGATAGCGTGCCAAGGCCGTCTCAGTTTCCCCACCAGAGTTGCAGGCTTCCCCGCTATGCCCCGGCGCCTTGGCTTGGACCTATCGATTGAATTACGTCGAAACCAACTGTGGCAGCGAAGCTAGCCATCGAGGAGCGCCTGAAGGCGCGCGGCCAGTTCCTGCGGGGAGAAGGGCTTGAGGATGTAATCGACGGCGCCGGCCTGCTGCCCCTGCAGGATCTCGGCCTCCTGCCCTTTGGCCGAGAGGAAGACGACCGGGATGTGGCGTGTGTCCTCCCGCTGCTTCAGTTGCTGGCAGACCTCGTAGCCGGTCAGGCGGGGCATGCGCACGTCAAGCAGCAGCAGATCGGGCAGCTTCTCAGCCGCCAGCTGTACGGCCTGCTCTCCATTGTCGGCAGTGATCACGTCGAAACCGTGGTAGCGCAGGGTGAAGGTGATCAGCTCGCGGATATCGCGCTCATCCTCGGCCACCAGGATCGTCTTCATTCGGCCTGTCCTACGGGGATCCGGGCGGCGTACAGTGGCAGGGTGAAGGAGAAGGTGGTGCCCTGGCCGGGGACACCGCTGCTGCTGACCCCGATCTGGCCGCCCTGCATCTGCACCAGGCTGCGCACGATCGCCAGGCCGAGGCCGGTACCGGGGACCCCCAGTTCCAGAGCGCGTTCTCCGCGGAAGAAGCGCTCAAAGACGCGGTCGATCTCGGCGGCGGGAATGCCGATGCCGGAATCCTTGACGGTGAACTCGATCTGGTCCCCGACGGCCTGGGCGGCCAACTCGAGTGAGCCTCCGGCGCGGGTGAACTCGACGGCGTTGTCGATCAGGTTCTCGAACACCTGGCGCATGCGCTCCGAGTCGCCGGAGACAACGGGCAGGTCGCCCACCGGCTTGACGAGAACGTCCAGCGGCTTGTTCTCCTGCTGACAGCGGGCGAGGGCATAGCTGCGTGCCTCGTCCAGCAGTTCGGCGGCCGACAGCGGCTGAGGGCTGAGTACGGCCCGGCCGGCTTCGATGCGGGAAAGATCGAGCAGCTCGGCGACCAGCGAGGCCAGGCGCTCGGTGTTGGTGCGGATGACCTCGACGTAGCGCCGCTGCTCCTCATTCAGCTGACCGACGGCGTTCATCAAAAGGATCTCGGCATAGCCCCGGATCGAGGTCATCGGGGTGCGCAGTTCATGGCTGACGGTGGCGACGAACTCGGATTTCAGCCGGTCGACCTCGACCTCGCGGGTGATGTCGCGGAAGCTCGAGACGGTTCCCAGGAAGCCGTTCTCGCCGCGGATCGGGGTGACCTGGACCGAGACCACCCGCCCGTCCTCCAGTTGGATTCGCTGCGACAACGACGCCGGCCCGGACGGGCGCCCGTTGGCCTCGGCCCAGGCCTGCACGGCCTGCGCCCACTCGCGGGCCGAGCGGCCGAACATGCCGATCAGGCTGGTCGCCGGCCGGCCCAGCACCTGTTCGCGCTGCACACCCAGGATGCGCTCGGCGGCCGGATTGAGCAGGGCCACCTGATGGGCGCCGTCGGTGACCAGCACGCCCTCGGCGATGGCCTCCAGGATGGCGCGCGACTTGCTGGCTTCGACCTGCTGACGGTGCAGCGAGGCGCTGAGCTGCTCCGCCTGATCGTGGATCAGGCGATACAGCTCGGCGTTGTTCATGGCCGCCGCCACATGCTGGGCGATGGCCGCCACCAGGCGCACCTGGCTCTCGTCGAAGGCGGCTGTCCGGCGGCTGAGCAGGATCATCGCTCCCAACACCCGGTCGCCGACGACCAGCGGAACCGCCAGGGCGCTCTGGGCCGTGTGGGCCCTATCGCTGAGGGGAATCCAGCGCGAATCCGACCGCAGGTCGGTGATCGCCACCGGCTGGCGGTGCTCCATCACCCAGCCGGCCAGTCCCTCGCCGCGGCGGAAGGGAGAAGGCCTGCCCTCGGGTGGAATCATCCCCTCCGAGCCAAGCCAGGCAGCGTGGCGCAGCGGCGAGTCGTCAGGCGCGGCCAGCAGGATATCGGCTCGGTCGGCACCTGTCAGGCGGCGGCCCAGCACCAGCGCCTTATCCATGACGGAGGCCAGGTCCAGGCTGCTGGAGAACTCGGCAACCGTGCTCAGCAGTCCCTCGATCGGCCACTCTTCGACTCCAATGCCCGCCAGCGCCACGGTTCGCCCGCTGTCGGGGGGGCGCGTTTCGCGGCGTCCCAGCACAAAGGCGATGCTGGCAATGACGACCATGCCCAGCAAGGCGATGGCCGCGTAGGCAGTGTCCACCTGGTGCATCTCCTGATGGCTGCGCACGCCCGGCCAGCAACCCGCCGCGCCGGCAGCCTCCGCACCCCTTATGGAACCGCGAAACTCGGGCTCCGGCGTATAGCACTGGGGTCATGCAGACCGCAGTTGCCGGCCAGCCTGGGCAGGAGGCGCGACGCCGCCCGGTCGAGCCGGGTGTGGCGGTCGATTTGGACCGATAGGGTCGGCGTTCAGTCGAGAGGTTGGCGGTCGATCTGGATGCGGCAGCTGGAGTCGCCGCGCGCCAGGCAACTGGACTCTTCGACCAGGAAGTTCTTGCCGCCACTGATCCAGTACAGCGTCTCTTGCAGCAGCCCGACGGCCATGTGGCAGCAGGCGTCCTGGGTGTGCCGCCCCCAACAGAACGGACAGCGCCGCAGGTGCCAGTAGAAGGCGTGCGGTTGTTCCTCCAGCTCGACGACCTCGTCGGCGTACTGGTTGAAGACGCTGGCGAAGCCCTCCACGCTGGCCTTGAGCTTCATCGGCATGGGCAGCAGCCGGAAGGTCAGGTCGGTCAGGCCCAGCCGCGGGCCGAACTCGCGCAGGCTGTAGCGGAAACATACCCGGCCAGCGCGCAGCGCCAGGCCGCGTCCGCCGCGCGGGCCGTACAGATTCTCCAGGCCCTGGTGCAGCCGGCCGACGTCTTCGAAGGGGAACTCCGGGTCCAGGTTGCTGGGCGGCAAGTTGTTGACCAGGTGACGCAGGCCGGCCGAGTTGAGCACGGCCGTCAGCCCGGTATGGCCGATGACCTCCTCCAGCGATAGAAGGAGGCTGCGGCTGATGCTGTTGGGCAGATAGTAGGTGGGGAGGATCACAACCTCGGGTATCGATCGGTTCGGTGGTGCGACCCCGGCAGGTGGAGGCCAGCACCCAGGTCGGGCCGGGCTACTTCTTCTCCATTTCCTCGAGGATGCTGAACAGCAGCTCGAGCAGGACCTTCTTGACGGACTCGCGGTCGCTGGCGACGCAGGGCAGCATCTTGATGCTGCTGTCCAGCTTGAGGGCGATCCGCAAGTCGTCTACTGTCCATGCATCCTTGATGTCCTGCTTGTTGGCGGCGACGACGTACGGCGTCGGCGCATAGGCGCGGAAGGTCTGCAGGATGCCTTTGGCCTCGCGGAAGGTCTCCGGGCGAGTGCTGTCCACCATCACGATGAACCCAAGCATGCCTTCGGACAGGATCTCCCACATGAAGTCGAACCGCTTCTGGCCTGGCGTCCCGAAAAGGTACAGCACCAGGTCGTCATCGACGGTGATCCGGCCGAAGTCCATGGCAACCGTCGTGGTCTCCTTGATGCGCTCGGCCTCGGTGGAGATCTTGCGTTCGGTGGACACGACATCGATCTCGCTCACCGAACGGATGAAGGCCGTCTTGCCGGCTGAGAAGGGACCTGTGACCACCATCTTGACGGTTTGCATGGCTGATCCTCGGCTAGAGGGTCCGAATCCGGTCGATCAAGCGGTTCACCAACGACGACTGCTGTTTGGGATCGACCGGAGGCAGCTTCCGGGCCTGAGCTGGCAGCGGCATCCCTTCCGGCCTGACGATCTCCACCAGCCCCGCCTGGAGCAGGCCGAACACCACGCGCCGCATCTCCAGTTCGTTCATCTTGTTCGCTTTGGCGATCTGGCGGATGGAGTTCTTGGGATTGATGAAGGAAACGATCTTCCATTCCTTGACGTTCAGGTTGAGGTTCTTGATGTCGGTCCCCGGCCGCTCCACGAAGCGCAGGGCCATGTCCAGGTTCGGAATCTCCTCCTGGAGCTGCTCCCATTCGCGCATGCGGCGCGAACCCTCGATGATGATGTTCTCCATGTCCATCCGGACGACGATTCGGTCCTCCGGGGGGAGCACATCGTTGTCGAAGCGGAAGAAGCCATCGACCCAGGTGAACAGCTGATAAACGATATCCAGCACGTACTGGCGGATGGCGCTCAGGATGTCCTGCTGTGAGAGGTAGCCGGCGTTGATCAGCAGCAGGCCGAGTTCCTTGTCTCCCTTGTCGGGAGCGTGCGTGCGGATGACCTGCGCCTGCTTGGGCGTGATCCGGCCGGCCTTGGTCAGGATCCCGGTCAGCGTCCCGTCTTCGTTCCCCAGCTGGGCATAGATCAGCTTGCCCTCCTTGAACGTCACCCAGGCGGCCTCATTCGGCCCTTCGACGGTGAGTGTTCCGGTCTTGCGGGCTAGGCTGATCAGGTTGAAGAGTTGGGTGACGCTGAAATCGCGCAGGTTGCCCTTAAGTGCCATGCAGGCCTCTTTGCGCCTCTCCCCGGAACATGCTCACGGGTGGCGGCATTATACCCAACATGCGCGAGGCATGGAAACGCTGCCCGTAGCTGCGGGTCATTGCCGTTCCGCCACGGACAGGATGCAATGCTCATGCCGCACATCGCCCGGGTCAGTCACGACCGGGAGGCGCGCCGGCGGCCTCGATTGGTCAGTGGCCAGCTTGCTCCCCGTGCAGGCGGCGCCCCTGGGCCGCGAGCAAAGCGCCGGCAACCGGGCGGCAGCATCGGTCGGCCATCAATGGAAACATGAGGACCAGCGACGGACGGGGTGGGGGACGACGGTTCAGCCGGCGGCGTCGGGGTGGAAGGTGTTGATGCTGGCGATTGCCGCGCAGCCCGATCTGGCCGATCGTGGCTTGACTCGCTCCCGGCGCAGGAGCGGCTACGGCCTCCAGCCCCCGCGCAGCTGGCGCACGTGTTCGACCGTCATGAAGGCGGACGCATCCTCGCCCAGGACCAGGTCCTTGACCGGTTCGACCTGGCGCCGGGGGACGTAGGCCAGGATCAGGCCGATCGCGCCTTGCTGACCCTGGCCGGGGATGTAGGTCGCCCCATAGCCCTGGGCGTGCAGCCGGCTCTGAATCGCCAACCCAAGCGTCGGACTGACGATGCGGATCAGGCTGTGGCCCGGCGCCAGGCGCTCCTCGAGGACGATACCCAGGAGCGTCCCGGTGGCGAACCCGGCGGCATAGGCCGCAACGTTCTGCGGCTTCCCCAGCGTAGCCAGCACGCCGGAGACGACGATGACGAAGATCCCCGATTCAACAAAGCCCACCAGCCACACCAGCCGGCGCCGGCCGCGGGCGACGCCGGTAACCCGCAGCGTGTCCAACGTCATGTCGAAGGCGCGCAGGGTGAACACGATCAGCCCGACCAGCAGCGGAGGCAGCTGCGTCCAGGCCGGAGCGGACGGGCCCAGAAGCGGCCCAAGCGCTGAAACCCAAGCCGTGCGCAGCGTCTCGATCAAGCTATCCATGGACCAGACCCGGCCTCCTGCTAGGCCCGCCAGAAACCGCGGTGGAGCGGGCGGACTTCCTCGACCGTGACGAAGGCCTCCGGATCGATCTGCAGCACGGCATTGCGCACGCGGTCGATATCCCGGCGGCGCACGCTGCAGGTGATCACACCGACGGTGCCGTCTTTGCCGCGTCCGGACAGCTCGGTAGCGGCATAGCCGGCCTGGCGGATTGCGGCGGCGATGGCGCTGGCCAGGGTGGCGCTGATGATCCGCAGATGGCCGTGGCCGATGGCCAGGCGCTCCTCGATCGTCATCCCGACCACGTTCCCCGTGGCGAAGCCGGCGGCGTAGCCGACGATGTTCCACGGGTTGTTGAGGTTCGCCAGAACGCTGGTGATGGCCACGACCCAGATGGCGGACTGCAGGAAGCCGAAGATCCAAGCCTGGGCCTTGCGCCCGCGGATGACAAATAGCACCCGCAGCGTGTCCAGGGTCATGTCCGTCACGCGCAATGCGAAGATGGCGAACGGCATCAGGGCGGCAGGGATCGCGAGCAAGTCAGGCATCAGGGATCATCCGAGCGCTTGGGGTGGCGGGCCGGCCGGTCAGGAGAGCACTGGCGCCGGCTGGACCTCGGCGGTTTCGGCCAGATACATCTGGCGGACGTAGTCCTTCACCATGCGCCGCATGCTGAACTGGGGCGACAGTGTGCGCATCGACTCCTTCATCCAGCCGATCCATTCCCCGGGCAGATTGTCGGCGGAGCGTTCGACGTAGAACAGCGGGATGACCTGATTCTCCAGAAGGTCGTACAGGCTTTCGGCATCGGCCGGATCGTCCCCATCGAACGTCGGATCGTCCGACCCGTTGCCAATGGCCCAGCCGTTGTGCCCGTTATAGGCCTCGCGCCACCAGCCGTCGAGGATCGACAGGTTCAGGGCGCCGTTGAGCGCCGCCTTCTGCCCGGATGTTCCCGAGGCCTCGTTCGGCCGCCGGGGCGTATTCAGCCAGACATCGACCCCCTGAACTAGATAGCGCGCCAGGTTGATGTCGTAGTCGTCCAGGAACACCAGCCTGCCGGCGAACTCGGCCCGCTTGACCTGGCGGTAGACCTCCTGGATCAGCAGTTTCCCCGGTTCGTCGGCCGGATGGGCCTTGCCGGCGAAGATGATCTGCAGCGGCTGGGTCGGGTGGTTGACCATCTTCAGCAGTCGATCGACGTCGTGCAGCAGCAGGCTCGCCCGCTTGTAGGTTGCGAAGCGTCGGGCGAACCCGACCGTCAGGGCATACGGGTCGAGTAGCACCCCGCTGGCGATGGCCTGGACAGGATGGAACAGCCCCTTCTGCCAGCGCTGACGGGCGCGCTCGCGCACGTAAGCCACCAACTTGCGCTTAAGGTGGCGGCGCACGGCCCACAGTTCTTCATCGGGAATACGCTCCAGGGACAGCCAGATCTCCGGATCGTCGAGGCGCTCGCGCCAATCCTCCGGCAGGTAACGGTCATACAGGATGCCCATGCGGCGCGCCAGCCAACTGCCGGTGTGGACGCCGTTGGTGATGTGGCTGATCGGAACCTCGTCCACCGGCCGCTCCGGCCATAGGAACGACCACATCTTGCGCGACACGCGGCCGTGCAATTCCGAGACGCCATTGCAGCGGTCGGACATGCGGATGGCCAGGATAGCCATGCTGAAGGTCTCGCCCCAGGGGTGCTTCTGTCGCGCCAGGTCAAGGAACCGATCGCGGTCGACCCCCAGCTGCGGCCAGAAGGCGCTGAAGTACTTGTCCATCAGCCACAAGGGGAACTCGTCGTGTCCGGCTGGAACCGGGGTGTGGGTGGTGAAGATGGTCGCCGCCCGGACCTTGTCGACGGCCTGCTCTGACGTGTGGCCGGCGGCAACCATCTCTCGCAGGCGCTCGAGCGCCAGGAAAGCCGAGTGGCCTTCATTCATGTGCCAGGCGGCGGGGTTGTAGCCGAGGGCGCGCAGGGCGCGCACACCGCCCAGACCGAGGATGATCTCCTGAGAGATGCGCAGCTCGAGATCGCTCGTATACAGGCGGGCGGTCAGGCTGCGATCCGCCGGCTGGTTCTCCGGCACATCGCTGTCAAGCAGCAGCAACGGCACCCGCCCGACCTGGATCTTCCACAGACGGGCGTGCACAGCACGGCCGGGAAGATCGAGGCTGACGGTGAGCGGACGATCGTCGCGCGCCATCACCGGGATCACCGGCAGGTCGTTGAACGCCAGCGAGGCGTAGTGCGCCTCCTGCCAGCCGTCCTCGGTGATGCGCTGTTTGAAGTAGCCCTGGGTGTACATGAAACCGACGGCCACCAGCGGCAGGCCAAGGTCACTGGCCTCCTTCAAATGATCCCCGGAGAGCACGCCCAACCCACCGGCATAGAAGGGAAGCGATTCGTGCAGGCCGAACTCGGTGGAGAAGTAGGCGATGGGGTAGTTCAACCGTTCAGCATGGTTCTGGCTGAACCAGGTGGGCCGGCCGGGTTCGAGGTAGTCGTCGAAGGCGCGCAGCAGACGATCATAGCGATCCAGGAACGACCGACTGTGCGTGGCCTCGGCCAGGACCCGGCTGGGGAGGCGCTGTAGGAACAGCACCGGGTTGTGGCCGGCTTGCTCCCAGGCGTCGGCGTCCAGCCGGCTGAACAGGCGGGCGGCCTCCGGGTTCCAGGTCCACCACAGGTTGTAGGCCAGCTCCGCCAGGCGCCGCACCCGGCGCGGCAGGTTGAAATCGCGCGGGATGGCGATCGGGAGCGGTGCTGGGAAACTGCGGTCATCCATGGGTGAGGTCACAGTGAAGGCGGGCGTGGACCCGGGAATCTTACCATGCCGTCTGGCAGGGCTCAGCCCGCGTCAGGGGATATTCGGGGAGATGTCGGTGAAGAGATCGTCCTCACGCAGCCCGGGGTCGGCGGGGGGAACGGCGCGGGTGAACGTCTCCGAGCCCCCGGCCAGGCGCAGCAGCCAGCCCATGATCCCGCTGCGGGGCATGCCTCCCTGACTGGCGTGGCAGGCGCTGGCCTGGGCCTTGAGCCGCGCCACCGGCCGGATGTTGATGCGGGTGTGGATGGGGAAGTCCTGGGCGGCGATGTCCACCAGGTCGATGTCCCCGTTCTGGCCGAAGTGGCGCGGGTCGCGCCGCACCAACGGCATCAGCCGCACTATCAGGCGCAGGGCGCGGCGAGGGAGCGAGGCGTAGTACAGCTTGTCCGCCTGGTGGGCCGGCCCCGCCTCGGGCATGAAGTCCGCATCGCCGGCCTGGTCAAAGGCCTGGATGGTCGCGCGGTGAATGGCGATGTGATCGGGATGGCGATACCCACCGATCGGGTCGAAGGTGATCACCACCTGGGGGCGAAGCCGCCGGAACCACCACACCAGGCGATGGGCGACCTCCTCGAGCGGCGCCGCTGCCAGGGCTTGCGGATGGCGGTTGTCGGCGGAACCGGGCATGCCCGAATCCCGGTAGCCGAGGAAGTGCACGCCGGCCAACCCGAGGTGACCGGCCGCACAGCGCAGCTCGGACTCGCGCAGGCTGGCGATGTCGGCATGCGGGGCCAACAGCTCAGCCGGCGCCGCGCCGACCTCGCCGCGGGTGGCGCAGATCAAATGGACTTCTACACCTCGCTGGGCGTACAGCGCCAGGGTCCCGCCCGGGCCGAAGCTCTCGTCATCCGGGTGGGCGAAGACTGCCAGTAAGCGCAGCGGGCGATTGGGTGGGCTGGTCTTGGTCATGGAGGCGGGATGATACCACGTCACTCGGGGTCGCCGACCACCTGCACCCGGATCTCGCGCCGGCGGGGGCGGACGTCGAAATCGATGAAGATCACCTGTTGCCAGGTGCCGAGAAGGGGGCGGCCCTCGACGACCGGCAACGACAGCGAGGGCCCCAGCAGCGCCGCCCGCAGATGAGCGTGGCCGTTGCCGTCCCCCCAGCGCTGGTTGTGCAGGTACTCGGCCTCGGGTGGTGCCAGCCGGTCCAGGGCGCGCCGCAGGTCCTCGACGGCGCCGGGCTCGAACTCCAGCGTTGTCAGGCCGCTGGTAGATGAGGCGGTGAAGACGCAGGCGATGCCGTCGCGGATGCCGCTCTGCTCGATGGCGGCCCGCACGCCGTCGGTGATATCGTGCACCTCGGCCTGGCCGCTCGTCGATAGCTTGAGGATGTGGCTGTGGACCATTCTGACCTTCCCGTGGGCGCAGGCGAGCCGCCGGGCGTGCGGCTGGGAGGAACCGGGCCTACAGGGCAGGTGCCTCGGCCGCCGGGAGCTCGTCCTCGGTGCGGGCGTGTGCCTTGCCGGTCGACTTCGCCAGGTATTGTGCGGCGTCCGCCCGGGCCAGCATGTCCTCGAACGAGGTGTCGGAGTCGTGCACGCGGCTGATGCCGGCGGAGAAGGTCAGCGGGGGCACGGCCGGTCCCAGCTGCTGGCTGTAGGCGTTCAGGGCCCGACGGAGCTTGTTGGCCACATTGCAGGCGCCGTCCAGGCCGGTCTCAGGAAGCAGCAATGCGAACTCTTCGCCGCCGAGGCGGGCCAGCAGATCGGCGGTGCGCAGCACGGCCAGCATCGACTTGGCAACGCCTCGCAGGATCTCGTCGCCGAACATGTGGCCGAAGGCATCGTTGATGGTCTTGAATCCGTCGAGGTCGAGGTACACAAGGCTGAGCGGGCGCCCGTAGCGCAGCGCCCGCCGGAACTCGCGCTCGAACTGCTCCATCAGCCGGCGACGGTTGGCCAGGCCTGTCAGGGGATCGGTGTGGGCCAGGGTCGCCATTTCCTCGGCCTGGGTGGAGAGCATGTCCAGGCTGTCGCGGGCATGCGACGCCAGCGAGTTCATCATGGCCGCCGCCGCCAGCGCCACCAGGCCGTTCCCCAGGACGAAGACCACGCCGATCGCCGGCTCGACCGGCATCAGCCAGGAGGCGGCCAGGCCGCGGATCGCCAGCCAGGTCACCGCATTGGCCATGATGGAACCAGCGGCAAAGGCGAAGGCGGCTGCCCCGCCGATCAGCGCCCCGGCCAGAAGAACAGAGATCAGGTAGGTCGGGCCGACCAGGTACAGGTCGTGGGGCGCGAACAGGGTGTTGAGCAGAGGGTAGAGGAAGGTGCAGATCGCCAGCAAGTAGCCGGCGGCGATGACCCGGCGCCGGCGCTCCAGCCCGCTGGCGATGGCCAGGGCGGCGCCGATGATGGCGATCGCGGCCAGGTCGAAAGGATAGGCGTGTTCCGTGGTGGGGCGCAGGACGAACCAGGCCAGCAGGTCGACGGCGAGCCACAACGCCAACAAGACGGCCGAGGCGACCAGGACCGCCCGCGTGACCCGCTGGCGGTAGCGAAGCTCGACGGGGTCGAGCCGGGGGTTCAAGTTCCGTTCGAGGCGGGCCAGCATTTGCGGCGTCCGGGGGTGATCGCCTATCCTTCGCCCTCGGCTGGGGTCGGGAGGCCGAGGATATTGTAGCCCGAATCGACGAAGATCACCTCGCCGGTGATCGCCCGCGCCATGTCGGAGGCCAGCCAGACGGCGGCGCCGGCGACATCCTCGGCGGTGACGTTGCGGCGCAGGGGGGCAATCTCGGCGAAGGCCTTGTACAGGCGCCTGAAGCCGCTGACCCCGGACGCCGACAGCGTACGCACCGGGCCGGCCGAGATCGCGTTGACCCGGATGCCGCGCGGGCCGAGGTCCGCCGCTAGGTAGCGGGTCGAGGCCTCGAGGGCGGCCTTGGCCACGCCCATCACGTTGTAGTTGGGCATCACCTTCTCGCTGCCGTAGTAGGTCAGGGTCAGCATGCTGCCGCCGTGAGGCATCAGGGGCAGGGCGGCCCGCGCCAGGGCGGTGAACGAGTACACGCTGATCTCCATGGCGGTCAGGAAGCCCGGGCGGCTGGTCTCGACATATGGCCGGGAGAGCTCGTCCCGGCCGGCGTAGGCGATCGAGTGCACCAGGATGTCGATGCTGCCTAGATCCTTGGCGGCTCGGTCGAACAGGGCCTGGATCTGCTGATCGCTCGAGACGTCGCATGGCTCGACGAATCCGGCGCCTACCGATTCCGCCAGCGGGCGGACGCGCCGCTCCAGCACTTCGCCGGCATACGAGAAGGCTAGCCTGGCACCGTGCTGGTGCATCGCCTGAGCGATGCCCCAGGCGATCGAGTGATCGTTGGCGACGCCGAAAACGAGCGCGGTCTTACCCTCGAGAAGTCCCATTGCCTGCCTCCTCCATCCGCTTCCGGCCGGACGCCGAGACCCGGAAGCGCCAGGGTTTGCTCTTCCACGGCTCCGGTACAGTGTCCAGCCCCACCCGCGGGCCGCGGGTGACATAGCGTCCGTCGATGATCTCGTCTCGCTCGATGAACAGCCGCGCCCGCCGGCCGCACAGGTCGTGACTATCCAGGCGGCGGTCGATGGCCAGCGCCTGGCACAGCTTGGCCGGGCCATCCGTCAGGCCGGCCGGGCCCGACCGGCGGCGTCGCTGGCGCATGCGCCGTTCCCCCTCGGCCGGGTGCATCGCCCGCAGCAAGACCGCTGCCGGGAAGCCCTCGTCTTCGGTGACCACGTTCAGCATCCAGTGCATGCCGTAGGTGAAGTATACGTAGGCATGCCCCGGCGGACCCCACATCGAGGCGTTGCGGGCGGTGCAGCCGGCGCGGGCATGGCATCCCTGGTCGGCCTGGCCGACGTAGGCCTCGGCCTCGACAATCCAGCCGCTCGTGCGCTGCCC
>JALHUE010000303.1 GCA_022866145.1 Anaerolineales bacterium
GTTTTCGGCAATCACGGCCACAACGAGGTCGTTGGGCCCCGCCGCCCGCAGTTCGTCCCCGCCGATGCCGATCTCTCCCAGCAGGTCCTTGTTCCTCTCGCTGGCCATGAGCACCGCGGTCTGCTGGACCCCCGGAAGCCGCGACAGCCGCAGGTTGACGCCCATTAGGAAGACCGAGTCGTAATACTGGTTGGGGCGAACTGCGTAGCCGGAGGCCATACCTGTGATCTTCATCCCGCCGGGAGAGCGTCCGCCACGCGGTATTTCTCGCCGAAGGCGCGCAGCGCTTTCACAAAGCACTCCCGCGGCGCCCGCACCAATCCCGCCCCGATGATCGGATGTCCGGCATCCCGGTGGGCGATCGCCGTGTCGATGATCGGTGTCAGGTTCGCCTGGACGACCTTGCGGATATCGATCCCCACCGAGGTGCCCTCGAACCCCAGCGCCGGCATACGATAGGTGGGGTGGGTTGCGGTGGTGATCTTGCGCATATCGCGGCTGTGCTGGAAGGCGTCCTCCACCGTGCCTCCCACCAGCGGCAGAATCCCCGGCGCGCCGGCAAGCGTGAAGGCGCCCCAGCCGACCGTTTCGGTGATCGCCGAGTCGCCCATATCGAGGCCGGCGTCACCAGCGGAGTAGCCGGGCTGGAACAGGCCCTCCACTACCGGCGCAGGCGCCGTGAACCATGCATCCCCGAGGCCGCTGACCTGGATGCCGAAGTCCGTCCCGTTGCGGCACATGGCAGTGACGATGCTGCTGTACTCGACATCCCGCGCAGGATCGGCCGTGGCCTTGCCGCTGGCCATCGCCAGCCCGAGGAACAAGAGGTTATGGCCCGCCAGGTACTGCATCGTCGGAACGGCCCGCTCCTTGGGGATCCCCGCCTGCAGCAAGGCAACCGCCATGCGGTTGGCGAACAGGCTCGACGAGGCGCTGTGCCGGTTGTGGAGCTCGTCGCCCATCTGCAGTGCTTGTGTGATGAGCGGATTGAGTTCGAGGCCGCCGATGTGCTGCAGAGCCTGGCGCAGGGTCGGCGCCCAGAGGTCGCGCCAGCGGCGCAGGCCGTCGAGCGCCTCCTGGCTGTATTCGCCGAACTGCTGGCGCGCCTCGACCTGACGGCAGAAGCCTCGATTGCCGAAGGTGCGGTTCTCGACGACCCAGACCGGCATGGAGGGTGAGATGGTTCCGGCCATCGGTCCGACGGCGCCAAGGGGATGGTTCGGCTCCAGGCGGATTTTTCCGCCGGCGAGCATCGCCCGCGCCGCTTCGGCGTCATCGGCCCAGCCCTCATAGATCGCCACGCCAATCAGAGCGCCTTGCTGGGCGCCGCACATCCTCTGCCACTCGATGGGAGGGCCCGAGTAGGTGATCGTCTTTCCCTGGAGGCCGGAGATCACCTCGCCCGCCGGGGCGATATCTACCAGCACCGGCGATCCGGCGGCGAGGCGCTTGGCCGCCTCTTCGTTGGCCTGCGCTATCTTATGCTTGAGATCCATGTCTGCCATGATCCTCTGCTAGGGCGACCCCGGAGGCGCTCACCTCGGACGGGAAGCGTGCGCCGTGTGCCATGTTCGCTACCGCCACCCATATCCCGGCTAACAGATCCCAACCCGTCGTGTGCCCGA
>JALHUE010000304.1 GCA_022866145.1 Anaerolineales bacterium
ATCATCATCGTGATCAACAAGTGGGATGCCGTGCCGAAGGACACCCACACCCAGCCGGCCTATGCCGAACATGTGCGGCAGCAGCTCAACTTCCTCGACTATGTCCCCGCTCTCTTCGTTTCGGCCAAGACCGGCCAACGGGTCGAGCAGATCCTTCCGCTGGCGCTCCGCGTCCAGGAAGAGCGCCTGCGCCGCATCCCGACAGCGGCCCTCAACCGCCTGGTGCAGCAGGCGCAGGACCGGCACGCCCCACCTTCCCGGGCCGGCATGCGCCTGAAGATTCTGTACGCCTCCCAGGTGCGGAGCGACCCTCCCACCTTCCTGTTCCATGTCAACGACCCCAAGCTGGTCCACTTCACCTACACTCGATTCCTCGAAAACCGTATCCGCGAGGCGTACTCCTTCCTCGGGACGCCGATCTTGCTGGTGTTCCGCAAGCGGGAATCCAAGCGGGCCTGACCGCTGGCTGGCCTGGCTGCGGCCCTCGTATCCAGGGGCATCCCCTCGCCGAGCGCTGCGGCCTCACCGGCCATGGGCCGGCGAGGGAGGCGCTCTACGCTGGGCCGGCCGCCCGGCCAGGGTCCGCGTCGGAGGCGCCCCGCTCTGGTAGGAAGGTGTAAGCCCGGCGGTCCTTGTCAGGGTCCTCCCCGGGGTCGTATAATCACCAGTCGCGATGGACCCTAGCCGTCTAGAAACCGAGACTTCTTCCCAGCTCACCTCCCGAGAGAGGGCGGGCTGGGTGCGCACTGCCGGGGAGATCCTGCAGACCGTGCTCCTGGCCGGTCTGCTGTTCCTGGGCGTCAACTTCGTGACCGCCCGCATCCGGGTCGAAGGCAGCAGCATGGAACCCAGCCTACATGACGGCGAGTTCGTTGTGGTGAACCGCCTGGCCTATCGCTGGACTGCGCCGGAACGAGGCGATATCGTTGTGTTCCGCTTCCCCCTCAACCTCGATCGGCGCTTCATCAAGCGCATCATCGGGCTGCCCGGCGACCAGGTCCGGATCGTCGACGGGCGCGTGCTGGTGAATGGTCAGGTGCTTGAGGAGCCCTACATCGCCGCAGCCCCTCGCTACTCCGGCGAGTGGACCGTCGCCGCAGGGGAGGCCTTCGTTCTCGGCGACAACCGCAACAACTCTTCGGATTCGCAGAACTGGGGGATGTTGCCGATGGAGGACATCATCGGGCGAGCCATCCTGGTGTACTGGCCGGTCGCAGAGGCGGGGTTGATCGAGCACCTATCGCCTGCCATCGCCGCCGGAGCTTGAGGCATGCCCGTGAATGATCGCCACCCCTCGACTCCGGTCGACCGGCTGGCGCCCGCGATTCGCTCGGCCGTCGATACGGCCGGAGGCCCGCTCAAGCCGATCATTTCCTCGGCCCAGGCCGGCTCGCACCCGGTTCAGGCCGACCGTCTGGCACCGCTGATCGACCAGATCGTCCTCAAACCCGAAGCTACGGCGGCCGAGGTGGTCCAAGCGGCCCATCCCGCCGGCGTGCGGGTCACGCTTATTCTGAAGACATCGCTGCTCAGTGAGGACCAGAAGATGGCGGGCTGCTTGCTGGCCGGTGTGTGCCGTGCCGACTTCGTCAGGAGCTCGACCGGGTTCGGCCCGAGTGGAGCGACGGTCGAGGATGTCCGTCCGATGCGGACCGTGGTCGGCTCGAAGATGGGCGTCAAGGCCGCCGGGAGGATTCGCACGGCGGAGACTGCCCTGCGCATGATCGTGGCCGGAGCCAGCCGTTTGGGCACCAGCACCGGTGTTGCGATCGTCGAGCAGGTTCGCCGCCGGGCGCTGGCCGCCGCAGGCGCGGCGGGAATCTGAGCATGGCCGACAGCACCGTTCCGTATCCTTGTCCGGAGTGTCAGGTCGGCAACCTGCGCCCACGGCGTGTCTCTTATTTCACGATGGAGGGCAGGAACCTGGTGTGTGTCCCGGATTTCCCAGCCTGGGTGTGCGACGTCTGCGGCCGGCGCGACTACGATTCCAGCGCGTTGGCAGAACTGCGGGCTATGCTCGACACGACCCGCCGCGGCGCTCGCCGGCCGCGACCGCGGCCGCAGCCACCGGCAACCAGCGCACCTCCGCCGTCGGCCGCGCCCCGCCGCCGCTCCTGAGAGCCTGACCCCTCATGACGGATCCCTCTTCCCGCCGCGCCCCGCCCCGCGTCCTGGTCATCGCCGATGTCGACGATACCGCCATCACCCTGATCAGCCGTGTGCTCACGCCGGCAGGCATCCAGGCCTGGCCGGAGGGCGCCGAGGCACCCCCGCACGATCTTTTGGTGGTGGATATCACCCAGCTGCGAGGCAATCCACTGGCCAAGCTTCAGGCGCGACGCGAGCAAGGGGATGAGTCGCCGGCGGTCGTCCTGGCGGCCCACTTCCCTCCCAACCGGCTGCGCGATCTCTTCCGCCTGGGCGTGGCCGACATCTTGAACAAGCCCTTCAAGCCGGAGGAGCTGACCAAGACCATTTTCGACCTGGCCGAGGTTCGGGTCGCCGAGACCAACACCCAAGGCTTGGCCAGCCGGGTCGAGGCCATGCGCGAGCAGCTGCGCCGGCGCACCGAAGAGGTCCGGACGTTGAGCGAGATCGGCCGCACCGTCGCCGTCCTGGAAGATCTGGATTCGATCCTGACCCGCGTCGTCGAGGCCGCCGCCTTCGTCACCGACGCCGAGGAAGCCAACATCTATTTGGCAGAACCCGGAACGAGCGACCTGGTGCTGCGAGCGAGCAAGCAGCCCAACGAGCGGCAGGCCACCTTGCAGCGCATGCGCGTCACCGACACCCTGGTCGGCGAGGTCTATCAGTCGGGCCAGGCGTTGCTGCGCCAGCCGTCGTTGGATGCCGGCCCGGTCAAGGTTCAGACCGGCTTCCTGGTGCAGTCGCTGGTCGAGGTGCCGCTGCGAGTTGGCCCGAGGGTGGTCGGCGTGCTGGGGGTGTACAACCGGCTATCCGCTCGGCGCTTCAGCGAGCACCATCAGACGGTGCTTCAAGCACTGGCCGACTGGACCGGGGTCGCCCTCGAGCATGCCTCGCTGACTCTTAAGGCCAAGACCCCCGCCCCGGCCCCGCCTCCCAGTCCGGCGATCGCTGAGCCGGCGGCAGTGGGCATAGCGCCGGCGGCGCTGATCGAGGGCTTGAAGCGAACCCAGCTCCAACTCGACGGGTTGATGGCAGCCGATCAGTTCAGCCAGGACCAGAAGGTGTTGCTCGAGCAGGTCCGCCTCGAACTGCAGCGTCTGAGCAGCATGCGGATGGCGGTCATGAACGGTGAGGAAGCGGCGGACACGCTCGACTTGCCCGGCTTGGTGCGCCAGATCGCGGCCGAAGCCGAGGCGGTCGCCACCCGCCAGGGACTCGCACTCCAGGTCCTGCCGGACCCGGCCATGCCGCTGTTGCGCACGGATGAGAGCCGCATCCGCAAAGTGCTCGAAGCGCTGGTTGCCTCCTCGATGCGCCGATCAACGACAGGCTCGATCGTCCTGGAGACCCATCACTTCAACCTCCAGAAGGGGCGCAGCGACGGCCTGGCGCTACCCTTCGGCATCCGACTGCCGGACGGATTGTGGGCGGCCGTCTCGGTCGGAGACACCGGCGCCCCGCTGACCGCCGAGATCGTCGAGACGCTGACCAGCCCCCAGAACGACCCGGCGGCCGGCATGCTCGGACGCGGCTTGTCGATGGGCGAGATCCGGATGATCGTCGAGAGCCTGGGCGGCAGGCTCTGGTTCGAACAGTCCTCCGGGGGTGTGCGCATCACCTTCTGCATTCCGGTGGTATAGTCCGGCTCGGCAGGGGACATGACCGGAAAACCCGTCTCGGTCGAGATCTACACCGAAAGCCACCGCATCCTCGGGCGCCTGAACCCGGGGACCAGCGGGCTGTATTCCTTCCTGAACATCCCGACCACCTCCGCCCTGGAGATCGAAGGTGCTCACCTCAGCCGGCTGCATGCACCCGGGCGGCTGGTGGCGCGCTACCCAACTATCTGGCTGGCCAAGGGGGAGATCGTGTGCGTCCTGCTCAGCAGCCGCACGGAGATGGGACCGACCGCCACCGTCCGTCGCGGCTACACCACCCCACTGGTGCAGTGGATCCATGTCCTGCTGGGCGGTTATGAGTTGAGGGGCGCGGTGGAAAGCTCGGGACGATTCAATTTCAGCGGCTTGATGTTCGAGGGGCACCAGATCTTCATCCCGTTCTTCTTCGGCCAGATGCAGGCCATCCTGTTCCCCAGCGTGACCGCCGAATCGCCGGCCATGCTGTTCAACCGGGAGAGGGTCGACGCCATCGCCATGCTCCCCAAGGAAGAAATCCCCTCCGAGTTCCGCAGCCCGACCCAGCCGGTCTAGCC
>JALHUE010000305.1 GCA_022866145.1 Anaerolineales bacterium
GGTATTCACCGCTACGAAATACGTCGTTGCGAATCCCATCTCAGGGAAGAGGAGATAGACGCGATTCAACCCGAACGTCACTTCATCTCGCAGCGGTGCGAGGTCGGTCCGTCGCAAGCTGGGCCCATTCCCGAGGACGAAGCATCGTTGGCCGCGGTGGACATCCCGGTAATCCTTGAGAGCCCGTACGCTTCGGCTGCGCGAGGTGCTGGCCAGAGCAGCCGCGCGGTGCTGGCCGCGGTTCAGCCACCACCAGTACACGTCAGAACCGACGGCACGGAGGCGCGGCGGCAAGGAGCGCTTCAGCGACTCTTTGGGATTCGTCAAGAGGTCCTCATCCCCGAGCCGAACATTCCCGGCGATGCCCGGGGGTCGGCGGCTGGGCTGACCGGCAAACGTCCGGGTGAATAGAGAGATGCGTTCACGCCACTCACCTCAAGCCTCGGTCGCTCGTCTGGAACCACCCGGACCGAGCCAGCTGCGGGGCAAGCGGGCCGTCGGCGGTCGTCCGTCTTCGTCCCGGAGCCGATGGCCATGGCCACGCTCCGGCTGGCGCAATCGCCGGGCTCTGTCAAGGGTCGGCCCAACCCGATCTCACTCGGCCAGAAACAGGGCGTACTTGTCCACCGTCACCCGCCGAGGCAATCCGCCCCAGGTCTCGTCCTCCGGCGGACATCCCTGGCAGATGACAGCACACGGTGTGAAGTCAGGGTCGGCGAACTTCGCCGATGGCGCGCCGGAGACCAGCCACTCGATCCGAAGATCCTGCCGAGGCGCGCCCAGCATAGACCACAGCGGATACTCGGCGCCATCGCCCAGTAGCGCGATGCCGATCTGCTGACAGGCAGCCTCGAGAACAGGATTCGTCAATCGGGGGTAGAACGACGCCAGGTCCGGGTTGTAGTAGAAGACCTGCTCCAACCGCGGCGCCGTCAAAGTGCTCCTGCTCGGCTCGGCGGCAAGCAGCGGTCGGGAAGCGATACGCGTAAGCCACGGCCAGGCCAGCAGAATCGCCCCCAGGCCCAAGCCTGCAGCTACGGCCGGCGGAAAGGCGCGGCCAAGAACCGCACCGATCAAGGGGCAAGCCAGCATGAAGAACGGCAGGTGCAGGCGGTTACCGAAGATCTGCCACTTGAAGATCAGGGAATACAACAAGACCGCCATCGCCAAGACGAGGGCATAGAGCACAATCTGGCGGGTCATCCTGCGCCAACGCAAGGGGACGAGGACGAAGGTTGCTGCGACCAAAGCGGCGTGCAGCGTGTTGCCGGTGCGGACCTCCGAAAGGCTCATTCCTCCGACCTGGGTCCACTCGCTGAAAGCAGTCGTCCGCCTGTCGTTCGGGTCGATCCCCAGGAACTCATGAGCCCGGTCTACCGCATCGGTCAGCGCGGCACTCACCTTCGGGAACGGCGTTCCCGCGTGCAGGCTGGCGTTTCGAAGCAGGTTTGAGATCACGGTCTGCGGGTCCAGCCGCTGATTGGCGAACAAACGGCTCAGCCCCTCCGGCCCGAGGGCGGAACCGTAAACTTGAAGGTTCCGGTTCCAGTAAGGGAGGAGAACCAGGCCGAAGAGCACCCCCGCCAGGACTGTCGATGAGATGGCTGCGGCCCAGCCTGACCTGCGCGCGGTTCCGATCACGAACCACAGACCGAGCGGCAGCAGCACGAAATAGGCGGTGGGTTTTGTGTTGGCGGCAAGCCCCGCAGCAAGGGCGAACGAGGCGATTGACCCTCGGCTCAACGTGGTCTGCTGCATCCAGAGCAGCTCTCCCACGCAGGCGAGCAGCCACATCCCGACCAGCAGATCCGTCATGGTGCTGCTGGCTTGGATGATGGCCATCGGGAGCGAGACCACGAGGGCTGCGCTTGCCAGCTGTGCAGTCCTCGGCGCTCCCAATCGGGCGGCGACGAAGCTCGCCAAGATCGCGCTGCACACCCACGCCGTCCAGTTGACCAGGTTGACCCAACGATCTCCGGCGCCCAGGACATACGCCTGCAGGAAGCCGATCTCCGCGCCGGGAGGCATGTACAGCTGGCGCTCGATCCCGCTGGCGAACGGCCGCAACGATGCGTTCTGCGCCCAGTGGGCAACCCGGGACATGTGGTAGGTCAGCGAATCCCAGGTCTGGACGGGCGCAGCCCAGGCCACGATCGCCACCAGCAGCACAGCCGCCAGCATCGCAACCAGCAGGACGATGTCGGGCGCAGCCAGCGATGGGGCTAGCTTCCGCAGGCGGTCGTGCCTGGTGCGCCGCATCAGCCAGATGCCGCTCAGCACGATCGGCAGCAGCCAGGCGACGGTCAGCACCGGCCGGGTGACGCCGCCGACCCGACCGACCGCTTCGGTTCCCAGAACCATCGCCGCGCCGATGGCGACAGTCACACGCAGGAAGACCAAGCGCCAGGGCAGGCTCGGCCAGCGGTTGCCAGCTGCCAGCGCAGTCACCGCCAATGCCAGCGGAGGGAGGAGGCCCAGAAGCATTGAAGGAAGCTCGGTCTGAGGGAATCCCGCGGCGACCTGCGGGCTACTCGGTGCTCAGCCGGGCGGTGGCCCCGCCGTCGACCACCAGCGACTGCCCGGTGACGAAAGACGAAAGGTCGGGGTCACACAGGAAGAGAATTGCCTTGCCGATCTCATCCGGCCGACCCACCCGCCCCAGGACGGTCTTCTTCCCCAGGGCTTGCATGCGCTCCTCAACCGAAGAGCCGCTGACGTGTGCCCGACTCAGGCCAGCCCGCAGCATGGGGGTGTCGACTGCTCCCGGCAGGATGGCATTGACCCGCACTCCCTCTCGCCCAAACTCGAGCGCCATCGCCCGGGTGAGAGCCATAATCCCGCCCTTGCTGGCGGCGTAGGCGGCGATGTCCGTCGACGTCGCCAGGGCGTGGACCGAGCTGACGTTGACGATTGCACCCCGGGCGGCCACAAGCAGCGGATAGGCATGGCGGGCGGTGAGGAAGATCGAACGCAAGTTGGCGTTCATCACCTCATCCCACTCCGCCACCGAGGTCTCGATCAGGGGCTTGATGATCTGGATCGCAGCATTGTTGACCAGCGCCTGCAAACCATCGACCTTGGAGGCGAGGTCAGCGAAGAGGGACTCGACGGCCTCGGGTTGAGCGATGTCGGCCTGGACAAACTGCACCTCGGCTGGGAACGCCGCCTCAAGCCGGCGGTCGACCGCCACGACGCGCCACCCGGCGTCGGCCAACACGCCAACGGTTGCCCGGCCAATCCCCCCGGCGGCGCCCGTCACCACTGCAGTCGGTCGGCTAGGTTGGTTTGTCATTGGCTCTCCCCCGCCCTGTCTTCTTGGGTGGCAGCGCCTACGATTCCTGCGCAGGATAGCGCCACGGCTTGCCCAATCCAAGGAACAGGTTCTTGACCGTGTTGACGTGCACCCGCTCCCAGGCTGCCGGGCTGCTGTTGGCATTGTGCGGCGCCAGCAGGACATTGTCCATGCCGCGCAGCGGGCTGCTGGAGGGAAGGGGCTCGGACTCAAAGACATCCAGCGCCGCCCCGCCCAGCTTGCCGCGAACAAGTGCCTCGGCCAATGCCGGCTCGTCGACCACCGGCCCACGGGCGCAGTTGATCAAGAAGGCGCCCGGCCGCGCCCGAGCCAAGCGGGCAGCATTGAGCAAGTGGAAGGACGTCGGATTCAGATCACAGTTCACGCTGACAAAGTCCGACTGATCCAGCAAGACATCGAGGCTGACCATCTCCACCCCGACTTGGGCGATGAAGCCGGGGTCAATCGCGACAATGTCGTTTCCCAGCAGGCGCATGCCGAAGGCCTGCGCCCGGCGCAGAACCGCCCGCCCGCAGTTGCCGACGCCGATGACTCCCAGACTGCACTCATGCAGCGCACGGCCAGGGATCTTCTCCCATCGCCCAGCTTTCATGGCGCGATCCATCCAGATCAGTCTTCGGGCGAAGCACAGGGCATAGCCCATGACCGAGTCGGCCACAGCCTGCGTGAAGGCGTCGGGTGTGTTGTACACCTGGATGCCCAGTTGGGTCGCCGCCTCACGATCGATGGAATCGATGCCCGTGCCCCACTTGGAGATCACTCGCAGTCTGGGTGCGCAAGCTTGGAGAACCCGGGAGGTGAACTGGTCGTCACC
>JALHUE010000306.1 GCA_022866145.1 Anaerolineales bacterium
CAACGTCATCCCATTGCGGGGAGGGCAGCTTGGCTATAATCGTGGTCGAACACCGGAATCTGGGCTTCTGCCTCGGGGGTTGAGGCTGGATGAAGCCGCCCATCCCGCGCCCGTTCCTGCCGGCTGTCGGCGGGACGCTCGTTCTGCTCTCTCTGGCCGCGTTGCTGGCGCTGTTTCACTTCCAGGGGGGAGCGCCTGCCGCGCCTCAGGCGATAGGCACCCCGTCGGCGCCGGCGGCGGTCCAGGTGTACTTCACCCAGCCTGGCGAACAGGCGCAGCCTGCTGAGAGGGCCCTGGTGGATGCCATCGACGCCGCCCGGTTCACCCTGGATGTCGCTACCTATCACTTCAACCTGTGGAGCGTGCGCGAAGCGCTGCTGCGGGCACAGCGCAGGGGAGTCAAAGTGCGTATGGTGGTTGAGAGCGACAACATCCTGGAGCCCGAAGTCGCCGAACTGGCCGAGGCGGGCATCCCGGTGGTCGGGGATCGGCGGGCGGGATTAATGCATCACAAGTTTGTGGTGATCGACGGCCTCGACACCTGGACCGGTTCGATGAACCTGACCTACGGAGGCGCCCGGGAGGACCACAACAACCTGCTCAGCCTGCGCTCCACCGAGCTGGCCGAGGACTTCGGGCGCGAATTCGAGGAGATGTTCGTGGACGCCCGCTTTGGAGGAGCCTCGAAGCCCGACACCCCGCATCCACGCCTGCAGCTGGACGGAGCGGAGGTGGAGGTTCTGTTCTCCCCGGACGACCGTGTTGCGGCCCGCCTGGTCGGTCTGGTGCGCGAGGCGAGGCGGAGCATCGACGTGATGGCGTTCGCCTTCACCTCCGACGCCCTGGCCGAAGCCATGCTGGATCGGGCGCAGGACGGGGTGACCGTGCGCGGGGTGTTCGATGAAGGCCAGGCCGGGGGTGCCGGCGCCGAGTTCGGGCGGCTGCAGCAGGCCGGTTTGGATGTGCGCCTGGAACGATCCCCTGGGTTGCTGCATCACAAGGTCATCATCCTCGACGGCGAAACGGTGATCACCGGCTCGTACAACTTCACCCGCAGCGCTGAGGAGCAGAACGACGAGGCCGTGCTTATCCTGCACGATCCAGGGTTGGCGCAGCGCTATCTCGAGGAGTTCGAGGCCCTGTTCCAGGACGCCGCCCCCTAGCAGCACGCTGCAATCCCGGGGACCGTCAGGGGAAGCTGTCGCAGTCAGCCTCCGTTCCGCCCGCAATCTGGCGGTGGTTTCCGCAGGCTGATATGGTTGTACGGGTTCGGGCCCGAGGGGCTTTCCACAGGAGGATCGGCAATGGGTGAGAAGAAGCGTGCGGGCGACATTGAGAAGCTGGGCGCCTTCTTCCTTGGGAGAACGTATTCGTTAAAGAAGAAGGTGATCGAGGACGACCTGCTCCTCTACGACTCGAAGGACCTGACCACCCATGCTGTGTGTGTCGGCATGACCGGAAGCGGCAAGACCGGTTTGTGCATCAGCCTGCTCGAAGAAGCGGCCATCGACGGCATCCCCGCCATCATCATCGATCCCAAAGGCGACATGCCCAACCTGATGCTGACCTTCCCCGGCCTGCGGCCCGAGGACTTCCAGCCCTGGGCCAGCCCGGACGAGGCCCGCAAGCAGGACTTGTCCCCGGAGGCCTTTTCCGAACAGCAGGCCCAGGCTTGGACCCAAGGCCTGGGCGAGTGGATGCAGTCCGGAGAGCGCATCGAGCGGCTGCGCCAGGCTGCGGACGTGGTGGTGTACACCCCAGGGAGCACAGCCGGCATGCCGGTCTCTATCCTGCAGGCCTTTGATCCCCCTGCCCGGGAGTTGCTGGCAGACAAGGAGCTGCTGAACGAGCGCATTCAGGCCACTGTCGCCAGCCTGCTTGGATTGATCCATATCCAAGCCGATCCGATCCAGAGCCGAGAGCACATCCTGCTGGCGACCATCCTGGAGGCTTCATGGACCGCCGGAACCGGGCTTGACCTGGCGGCGCTCATTCAGCAAGTGCAGCATCCGCGGCTGCAGAAGGTGGGCGTGCTCGACCTGGAGTCTTTCTACCCGGAGAAGGATCGGTTCGACCTGGTGCTGGCCCTCAACAATCTGCTGGCAGCTCCGGGGTTTGGCGCCTGGCTCGAGGGGGCTCCGCTGGACATCGCTCGACTGCTGCACAGTCCGCAGGGCAAGCCCCAGTTGTCGATCTTCTCCATCGCTCACCTTGGCGAGGCCGAGCGCATGTTTTTTGTCACCCTGCTATTGACCCAAGTGCTCAGTTGGGTGCGGGCACAGGCCGGCACGGCGAGCCTGAGGGCGATCCTGTACATGGATGAACTCTTCGGCTATCTGCCGCCGGTCGCCGAGCCGCCATCGAAGAGGCCGCTGCTGACGCTGCTCAAGCAGGCGCGGGCCTCGGGTCTGGGCGTCGTCCTGGCAACGCAGAACCCGGTTGATCTGGACTACAAGGCGCTCTCGAACACCGGGACCTGGTTCATTGGTCGCCTGCAGACCGAGCGCGACAAGCAGCGGGTGATGCAGGCGCTGGAGGGGTGGGCGGCCGGCGCCAGCCTCAGCTTTAAGAAGTCAGAAGCTAAGGAGGACCTGGCAGGGCTGTCGAGCCGGGTGTTCTTGATGCATAACGTGCACGAGGACGCCCCGGTGGTCTTCCATTCCCGCTGGGCGCTGTCCTACCTGGCAGGGCCAATGACGCGTGACCAGATCAAGCGCCTGATGGAGCCGTGGAAGCAGGCCCACCCCGCCGCCCAGGCGGCTTCGGCAGGCGCCCCGCCCGAATCCGCGGTCGGTGCTGCGGTCCCTCCGACTGCAACCCAGGCCGGGGAAGCACCGCCGTCGCAACCGGCGCTTCCGGTGGGTGTGGAGGCGTTCTACCTCCCGCTCCGGCGTCCAGGCGCGCTTGGCGCGCGGCTCGCCTATCATCCGCTGCTATTTGGCGGGGCGCGGCTTGCATACAGCGACGCGAAGCAGAAGCTGGATTCGTCCCAGGACGTCAGCCATCTGACCCGGATCACCGACGCTGCTGTACCGGTCGACTGGGCAACCGGACACCCGGCCGAGGTCGCAGCTTCCGAGTTGGCCCGTTCGGCCCCGGCGGTGGGCGTCCACGCCGCCTTGCCGCCGACCGCCGGCAAGGTGAAGAACTACCCTGCCTGGACCCGGTTGTACAAGGCCTGGTTGGCCGAATCCCAGTCGCTTGAGCTGTGGCGC